>CALMUU010000064.1 GCA_937872965.1 uncultured Actinomycetes bacterium | reverse complement strand
ACGCTTAGTGCTTTTCCTAGTACTCGTGACGATACGGGTACTTTTTCTCCTGTTAATTTTCTTTATACTGATGCTAGTGGCAATGTTCTTTCTGCTCCGGCTGGTTCGTTGCCGGTTACGAATGCGATTACGTTGGATCAGGCTACTGGACTTACCTCTACTGTCAATGGTGTGAGTTCTCTTCAGGCTATCCCGTCTGGTGCGCTGACACAGTTGTTAGGATTTAATGCTTTAGGTGAAGCTGAGTACCAATCTCTATCGGCTCTTGTTTGTGATCCAACAGGAAGTTTTGCTTGTAACAATGGTAATACTTTGGGTGCGGCACTTACTCTTGGTACGAATGATGCCAATGTTCTTACGTTTGAGACGAATGGTGTTGAGCGTGCCCGGATAGACGCTGCAGGAAATGTTGGTATTGGTACTGCGGCTCCGGGTACGAAGCTTCATGTAGTTGGAACTGGTAACTCTGTCCTTGGAGTTCAGAATTCAGATTCTACAACGACCCCTGGCGGAGGCGCGCTTGTGCTCTACAACACTGACGCCACAGTTAATAATTCGACAGGTATCCGTTCAGTAAATGCAGTAGGCTCTCCGACTGGCGCTATTGACTTCATTAACCGAAATCACAGTTTTGGTCTGGCATCAGGAGATTTAGCTTTTACGACGTCCGACAGTGGTTTACAAACTGAGAAGATGCGGATTTTGTCGAATGGTAATGTTGGGATAGGAACTAGCGCTCCTAACCTTAAATTGGTAGTAGCTTCTACAAGCAACGTGGGCGCAGGTTTTTCAGTTGTGAATAATGCTGTGTTTGCTAGTGGCGTACAGAGCGGTTTCGTTATTGCCAATACAGATTCAACGGCAAATAACTTTGAGGGGATTAGAGCGGTTAATGCGTCGGGGCTTGATTCTGCTTCGATTGACTTTATTAACGTAGTCCACGCAACCGGACAAGGTGATATTGCATTCCAAACCAATAATGGTGCCGGGCTAACTCAGAAGATGCGGATTTTGTCGAATGGTAATGTTGGGATTGGAACTAGCGCTCCTAATCAAGCATTAGAAGTTGTGGGTACTATCCGGCAGAGCGCTGCAGTTAGTTGTGCTCTTACTTCCAATGCTTCGGGTGACATCCAATGTGTATCGGATGAGACCCTCAAAGATGTTCAGGGCCAATATGCGGGTGGTTTGGATGAACTCATGGCGATTAATACCATTAAGTTCAACTACAAGGGTGAGGGATACACGCATGTAGGTTTCTCTGCACAAAACGTTGGTTCTGTTTTGCCAGAAGCTTCACCATTGCAGAAAAATGGCTCCCTTGGTTTTGATAGTAACGCTGTGCTCGCATTAGTTGTGAACTCTGTTAAAGAACAACAAGGGCAGATTGCAGGACTTAGTGCTTTCGCAAACGGCACTTCGGGTGCACAGATTGATGGTCTTGTTGAGGTGAATGCGCAACAGGACATTGCTCTAGCAGATCTTGTTAGCTCATTAAGTGCCCTTGATGCACGCGTCAGCGCGCTTGAATCCAGTCTGAATCAAGGCATCTTTAATGGTGGACTCGTCAGCGGCAATACCGAATTCGCTGGCCAAGCGCTCTTTAAGGCACTGACAACATTCAACGCGACCAGTCAGTTTAATGCAGGTGCTACTTTTGCTGGACCAGTCACAATAAACGATCTATTGATACTTGGTAGCGACAATAAAGGATCCGTAACGGTTTATGCCGGACAAACGAATGTCCATGTAGCCTTTGCGAAGACACGAGATTCTATACCGCGAATTTCGGCAACACCGAAAACCTTAAGTCAATTCAACTACGCTGTTAAGAATGTGACAACAACAGGCTTTGATATTGAGCTTGCCCCTGTCCAATCAACAGACGTTGAGTTTGACTGGCTTGCGCTCTAATAGTGATCTAAAAATCATTTTCCGTTGATGGGGTGCGTGGTTTGAGGTACTAGTTCGCGATTTGTCCTTCGCGGGCTTGGGTGGTTTTGTAGGAGAGCCGAAAAAGCTTTATGGTCAACAAAGATCTGGTTTTTTCTTTGCGTAGGTTTTCTTCAGCTTTTGATGCCTATCATGAACTTTTCAACTACGTGGACCTTGACCTGGGTGTGCGAGTGATTCCGTGTTCTGCGGCAGGTACAGTATCTGCTCCTCGGGTACCGGAATGGGTGGAGAACAGCACATTTAAGGCGTGCGCGAGTCGGGTTCGGATGCCTGGTCGGCCTAAATGCGCCGAGCAACCAACACTGTTAATTACGGCGATACGATCCCGCTTGCTCAGCGGGTCGAGTATGCCTAGATTTTGTACAATGGTCAGCATCTCATGCATTCTTGCTATATGGGAGCAACTGACATAAATACCCCTTGAAGGGGGCTTCTCGCTGAGTGAAGATTGTAGACGGCGGAATTACTTGTTTAATGACTGCTTGTTTTCTAAATACATTTCCCAATGTTCATGTTGAAGTTATCGAAAGCAGACGAGATACGTCTTGGGCGAAACCCATATAATTTATATTCGTCATGGGCCGGAAATCGAACAAGTAATACCGTCCGTTACATGACGGGGGAATTTCATGTCCCATTATGTACCATCGGCATGCTAGAGTACTGATTTGGTGTAAATATAATGACAAGGATTAAAGATGACAGTAACAAGCAGCGGCACACAGAATAAAGACAGTGCTCAGATTTTTCACGGTAATGAGAAAAGATCTTGGAGGAGTCTTAAACTACTCGCTTGGGTTCTTGTCGTAGCCCTATTAGTCGGCGGCGGTGTATACGTGAAGCGCCTTACAGATGAAAACAAGAATTTCAAGAAAGTTATTGCCTCGAGTGCACCAAAGAAAGTAAATAAGATTGTCGATAAGGTCGGAAAGCTTATGGAGCTTCCTAAGGGCAACCCATCGTTGCTTATTGTTGAAGACAAGAAGGTGCTTAAGGAGCAACCTTTCTTTTCAAAGTCAGAAAATGGTGACGTTGTTTTGATCTACACTGAAGCAAAGCAAGCGATTTTGTATCGAGAAAGCAACAACAAAATTATTAATGCTGCTTCGTTGATCATCGAAAATACAACAACCACTACAGCTCCAGCGGCAACAACAACAAAGACTAAGAACGAATAACGTCGTTTCGTTGAGTTAGAACACCAAATGAGCCCGCTGAGATAGCGGGTCCATTTTTTGCTGGCCCACTTTTGTGCCTTGTGGTATGTCAGACCTGCCAACAATTACGTGACAATTCTGTCGTAAGGTTCCTGTAGCATAGATGACATATGGACATTTCTGATCTTCACAAACTTCCCCTCGCACGCATCAAAGTAAGAGGCCTTGTCAAATGCGGCGATGAGTACATTTTTATCCAACGCTGCCGCTATGGCCGCCATAAGAAATATCTCGTTTTCCCAGGTGGACGTGTAAAGAAGTCAGATCGTCCGAGAAATGACAAAACAAATCTTTTGACAACTTTCAAGACTGCTCTCGAGCGTGAATTATATGAAGAGCTTGCTGCTACGGGTGTTGAAATAGGTGAGTTGCTGGGCATTTCTAAGCACTATAAGCACGATAGAGAAGTGTTGTTCCATGTCGATATTTCTTCATTCGATTGGAAAGCGCGCACCGGTAAGGAATTTTCCAATCCCAACAAAGGCACTTTCGAAATTGTTAAGGTTAAGAGCCTTACAAAAGAGACGTTGGGCAAAAAGGGATACCACCTCAAACCCAAGGAGTGGCGCAAGATGATGTACACCCTTGACGTATAGTCATTCTGAGGCATCGCCGAGGAATCTCCGCGCAGCGGAAACTCGTACACGCCACAGCGCGGAGATCCCTCGCAGGCTCGGGATGACACGCTAAGAAACACCTAAAACCCACATACCGAGCACAACTTCGCAACGCGACACATGATAAGGTAATCTGTCTGTTCGCAAACGTAGAAATATACGTAATGCATACCCTTATAAGAAAGGTTGCCGTCAATGGCTAAAGAAAAATTTGAGCGCTCCAAGCCCCACGTCAACATTGGTACTATCGGCCACGTTGACCACGGTAAAACAACTCTGACCGCTGCAATCACGAAGACTCTGTTCGACCGTGTTGGCGGAAAGAACACTTTCACAGATTTCAAAGATATCGACAACGCTCCAGAAGAGCGCGATCGCGGTATTACTATTTCGGTTACTCACGTTGAGTACGAAACAGAAGCACGTCACTATGCACACGTTGACTGCCCAGGCCACGCTGACTATGTCAAGAACATGATCACCGGTGCTGCGCAAATGGACGGAGCGATCCTCGTGGTTGCTGCAACCGATGGTCCTATGACGCAAACTCGCGAGCACATCTTGCTTGCACGTCAGGTGGGTGTTCCATCTATCGTTGTTGCTCTTAACAAGTCCGACATGGTTGAAGACGAAGAACTTCTTGAACTCGTTGAAATGGAAGTTCGTGAACTTCTCACAGCGAACGAATTCCCTGGCGACGATACTCCTATTGTTCGCGTGTCTGCTCTCAAGGCTCTTGAAGGCGACAGCGCATGGCAAGACAAGATCATGGAACTCATGACAGCAGTTGATGAATTCATTCCTCAACCAGAGCGTGACATTGACCTTCCTTTCTTGATGCCTATTGAGGACGTGTTCTCAATTACCGGTCGTGGAACAGTTGTTACTGGTCGTATCGAGCGTGGAATCATCAAGGTCAACGAAGAAGTTGAAATTGTTGGTCTTGTTGATACAACCAAGTCAGTTGTTACTGGTGTTGAAATGTTCCGCAAGCTTCTTGACGAAGGTCGAGCAGGCGAGAACGTTGGTTGTCTTCTTCGTGGTACGAAGAAAGAAGAAGTTGAGCGCGGTCAAGTTTTGGCTAAGCCAGGTTCTGTGACGCCACACACTGACTTCACTTGTGAGGTTTACATTTTGGCTAAAGATGAAGGTGGACGACACTCTCCATTCTTCGCCAACTACCGACCTCAGTTCTACTTCCGTACAACGGACGTGACGGGTGCAATCACATTGCCAGAAGGAACCGAAATGGTTATGCCTGGCGACAACGTTTCCCTTGCTGTTGAGCTTCAAAAGCCCATCGCTATGGAAGACGGTTTGCGCTTCGCTATCCGCGAAGGTGGACGCACAGTTGGTGCTGGAGTTGTCAGCAAAATTACAAAGTAGTTTTCTTCATGTCATCATGAGGCTTTAGCCGAAGGATCTCCGCGCAGCGGTTGAGGATATATCATAGGGAGGCCTTCGGGCCTCCCTTTTTTTGTGCGTTTGTCATTCCGAGAGAGCCGACCGAAGGGAGTCCTGAGCTTGCGAAGGATCTCGAGGAATCTCCACTTGTTATCGTTGTGCCGGCAAAGCCGGACACAACTCGCGGTCTACTCATCCTTCGCTCCCTGTGATTACGCAGCGGAAAATCTCGTACATCCGCTGCGCGGAGATCCTTCGGGCTAAAGCCCCCTCAGGATGACGTTTGGAAGGGAAAACGCAGGGGGCGAATGGGTGCTAGTTAGATAGCCTGATGCGAAATTGTGGTTTCGAACTTTCCCTCAATGAGGTTTGTGTCCTTCAATTCGAAAAGTCATTGCCCTTTATTCGTTCATCAATCTGGCCGATTGTAGACATATGAGCGAAAATGTGTCCGCGAAGGATAGTGCACTAATTGAACGTTTTCGTAAGGCTAGATATGTGATACCAGTTTACGGAAGCTTCTACTTCTCATATTTTGCATTGCTTGTATGGATTCAAAGATTTAATCCGAGTACAGGATATTTATACGTCGGCATCTACCAAATTATTCAAGTCCTCCTATATATCTTTATGAGTTATGGGTGCTTTAGGCTTTATAAAAAAGAGCATTTACGTGGTTGGGCACTTATGGGGATTGGAGCAATTTCATGGATGCCTGCACAGGTGATTCTTACGATATGGACATTTAGTCGTCACGATCCATTGGTATCAGCAGAAGATGTAGGAACGTTCGTTATCGTTGCGACTTTGTTTGCTGTGATCGGAATTATTGCTGTGGGTCTTGACGGCCTAAACAGACGTGAAAGGATTCGTTTGAGTTTGAATGTATTGTCCTTTGGGTCGTGCATCTCGTTCATGGGTATTGTTTTCATTTCTCAACTTGTTGTAAATGGCCGCAAGATCGACATCGATCGTGAATGGGTCAATCTCTCCACTTTCGTCATTGATGTGATGTTAATTTCTTTTCCTTTAGCAATTATCTTGTATCGAAGAATGGATAGGAACATCCTTGCTCTGTGTTTCGGAATGATTATTGCGGCAACGTCGGATATTCTTTTTATTGTTCTTCACTTCGAGAACTATAGATACCTCACTGTTGCAACGCGACTATCTCAACTTCCCGCTTTGCTCTTTTGGATAATTGCATCCACTCAAAAATCAGGGAAGCCCACGAACAAACCAACTATTAAGGGCGAGAATTATCTAACCATCGGGGTTAATGTTTTTGTTTTGTTTACGATTATGTTTGCAGCAATAAAGTTTCCCACTCTTGAAGTTGTTCCCCATGCGGTTTCTTATAGCTTTCTAATGATGTTTGTCATTGTTCTCGTGGCACAGCTTGTGGGCCACTTCGAAAACAAAAGAATTCAAGCAGACCAGCAGCTTGCCATTATGCGCATTACGCAGAGCGAAGAGAAATTCCAGGATTTAGCAACGCATGATACTCTGACCGATTTATGTAATCGTACATTCTTTATCGATGAACTTAAGAGAGCCTTAGTCGAGAGAAAAGGAAGCGATGCGCAAATCGCTGTCCTTTTTATCGACTTAGATCGCTTTAAAGAAATCAATGATACACATGGACATAATGTTGGAGATGATGTGATTCGTGAGATCGCTCAGCGGATTCGCACAATTGTTGGCAATGACGGTGTTGTATGCCGTCTTGGAGGCGACGAGTTTTCTGTTCTCATTGCCCCCGCGGTTGAGCGAGACATCATTTTTGATATTGCTTCACGCATATTAAATGTTGCCACCCAACCTCTAGACATAGCTGGCTCGGTATCATATTTGTCATGCAGCATTGGTGTTGCTTTTAGCAGTGGGGCACAGCACGATCCACAATCGCTTCTTCGTAATGCAGATGCTGCAATGTATCGTGCGAAAGAGTTAGGACGTAACCGTATTGAATACGCAGATGATTTTGTCAAGCCCGTCGCCACAAAAACTGGGTGGTCGCTGAGTGATTTGCATCGTGCAATCGTTCAAAACGAAATTAAGATTTTCTATCAACCAATCTACGACTTAAAAACAAACAAAGTTGTCGCATTCGAAGCCCTTTCAAGATGGAGCCATCCAACGTTAGGACTAATTTCACCGGATGAGTTCATTTCAGTTGCTGAAGATAATGGTCGTATCATCGATATTGGGAACATCGTGATTAACCAGGCATATATGCAACTCAGCGAGTGGCAAAAACATTTTCAACCCGGAGAGAGCCCATTGTCGATGAACATCAATCTCTCATCTCGTCAGCTGAGCGATCCTTATCTTTTGGAAACTATTGTTTCGGGATGTAGTCGTTATAGGGTTAGTCCAAAATCGGTGATATTCGAAATGACAGAGTCGTCGCTCTTAGGGGATGCTCGTAACGCAATAACCACGCTTAATGAAATTCAATCATATGGATTCAGGTTCCATATCGATGATTTTGGTACAGGATATTCATCCCTTTCTTATCTTAAGAAGTTCCCGATTTCAGGCTTCAAAATCGACAAGTCCTTTGTTCAGGGTTTTGGGCATGAAGAAAACGACACGGCTATTGTCACTGCTCTCGTTGGGTTGGGAAAATCAATGGACCTTGTAGTTACAGCTGAGGGGATTGAAGACCAAGCAACGCGTGATGGCTTGGTCGAACTGGGCTGTACCCTAGGTCAGGGATACTTCTATTCAGAACCACTTGAAGCGACCGAGATTGTTCTTCCCAAACTCGATCCTTCTGAGATTGTCGACCACGCCCCTCGCAAAACCGCCTAATTTGCACCCCTCTCCGCGTTGGAGCGCCAAAGACTCACCACATGAGTCTTGTTCGACCAAACACTTGCTACCATTTTTCGTTGTAGCGTTTGAGACTTACTATATGAGTCTCAAACGCTCCAACACGGTTATATGCGTGGAGTTGGTACGGGCGAAATGTCGCCGCTATACTGATACAACATCATTTTGCCCCGATAAATCCGGGGTGACGTAACCGCTTCTTGACAAGGGAATAAAAATGGCAGACCAGAAGATCCGTATTCGATTGAAGGCGTACGATCACGAATTGATCGACCAGTCATCGAAGAAAATTGTTGAAACTGTTCTTCGCACAAAAGCAAAAGTCGTTGGCCCCATTCCCTTGCCTACAGAAAAGCATCGATACACCGTTACTACATCTCCTCATGTAGACAAAGATGCCCGTGAACACTTCGAAATGCGCATCCATAAACGTCTTATCGACATCCTCGAACCTTCAGGAAATACCGTTGAATCTTTGCAGCGCCTTGATTTACCTGCAGGTGTGGACATCGAAATTAAAATCCAGACTGCTTAACAACGGACGCAACACAATCTCTCTTAGGAAGAACATAGGGGGAATATCGTGAAACGTTTTATTTTCATTCTTACAATTTCGGCACTTCTTTTAGTGAGTGTTTCGGCGTGTTCCGATGATAAGAAATCTTCGTCCACGACATCATCAACCACAACGACTGCCAAGAGTTCCAATAGTTCTGTCGATCTCACCAAACTTCCTCTTGGTGATGATATGTATTCCAGTTCTCCCAAAGTCGGCTACATCTTTTCCTGTCGAAGTAGTTACGATTCATCGGAAGGTGGAGCAGGAACCGACGGCCCATGGATCGATGCAGTTAACAAAACATGGGATTCGACATCCAAAGTCACTGTCGATGGTGATGTGAAATGGGATGCAGCATCGGCAACCTTTAAAGTTTCAGGTTCGAATCGCATTATTTCATCGAACGCATTACCTACGAATAGCAACACCGGAACATTCCCGATTGCTTCAAGCGATGACGCATACCAATACGATCGAAACCCTAACTCTATTAAAGCCCAAACAATTTCCTATACACTTCCTGTTAATCCAACGGAAGCCGATGAGCCGGAATGTGTTGGTGGGGAAGTAGGAATTTCAGTGAACGGAGTTCCTATCTTTGACGGTTTTGATGCTGGTGGTCGCGATGCGGTTGCTCATGAGGTTCAAGATGAGTGCGGAGGTCATCCTCAGGTTGCAGGTGAATACCACTATCACAATTTGAGTACTTGCCTCGAGATTACTGAAGACGCTGATGTTCATTCTGCCCTCATCGGCTTCGCGCTCGATGGTTTCGGCATTTTTGGACCTACTGAAGGCGGCAAAACGCTCAGAAATGCTGATTTAGACGAATGCCACGGTCATGCAAGCGATGTCTTGTGGGAAGGCAAAGAAGCATCGATGTATCACTACCATGCAACGGCTGAATTTCCTTACACAGTTGCATGTTTCAAAGCCGATGCCGTGAAACCTCAAAGTACAGGTGGACCCGGAGCGATGGGTGGACCTGGCGGTCCCGGTAACCCTGGCCCTCCCCGCTAACGGGAGGCCAGGCCTGCTTATCCTCAGCTCAACATTCCCGGGCAGGTGGATCCTGTGGTCGTGTTGGCGGTAAAAGATTATTTTAAGTATTTTATGGAGGGAAAAGGATGTTTTGTCAACTGCTGTAGTTAATTTGGCCACCTGGATTGATTGCATGCCTCCTAGATGCAAAGCCGAAGGACCTCAAGCAGCGTTGTGGATACTTTTTACCTCCAAGAGTAAAAAGTATCCACAACGCTGGAAGTAAGTAGGTCAGAGCTCCTTCGGTGATGCCCAGAATGACGGTATCTATTTGTGTTGGCACGAAAAGTGTCAATAGTGGCACAAAATCGTGCCAACACAATTGAGAAGGGGGTTGGAGTCGAATTTGTTCTAGCGCCCGATTGTACAAAAGCCTCATAGCCCGCCTAATATATTCAACCTTGCACTTTTTCAGAAATGAAATGTGCGCAAGATCTAATTGACGTTTGCTCAGGCCGCTGGAAATAACCAGGATTCGGAACCAAGCAACACACAGAATTTACGCTCCCGATGCACATGCATTTGAGGAGCGTTGGTGTGACTAACACCAGAAAAATACGCAAGAAATTGCGGATATGCCCGTATAAATATTGAGGGAAGCGATAGCGACCCGAAGCAATATCTGGCTTTGCCAGCGTTGCGAAATCAATTGAGGGAAGCGACAGAGGAGCGACCCGAAGAAGTATCCGGCTTTGCCGGTGCTTCGAAATAAATACAGAAACGAGCCAATGTCATGGACACCAAAGGCATGCTCGGAGTAAAGGTCGGAATGACTCAGCTCTGGGACGAAAACAACAAGGTCATACCGGTAACGGTTATTAAATGTGAACCCTGTCATATTGCGCAACTTAAAACTTCTGAACGAGATGGATACACCGCTATCCAACTTGCGATGGGAACCAAGAAAGAACGCAAACTCTCCGCTGGAGAAAAGGGTCATCTCAAAGCCGCGAAAATCGAAAGTGCATCCAAGCTTGCAGAACTACGTGTCGCCAGTCTTGAAGGATACGAACTTGGTCAAGCAATCACCGTTGAGCAATTCGAACAAGGTGAAGCAGTCGACGTAACCGGAATCACAAAAGGTCACGGTTTTGCTGGTGGAATGAAGCGTCACAACTTTAAGGGTCAAGGCGCATCACACGGTAACCATAAGCATCACCGCGCCCCTGGTTCAATTGGTGCATGTGCAACACCCGGACGCGTATTTAAAGGTATGCGAATGGCTGGTCACATGGGTCAAGTAACAGTAACAACGCAAAACCTTGCTGTTGTTGCTGCAGATGCAGAACGCAACGTACTTCTTATTAAGGGATCAGTTCCGGGCAATAAAGGTTCTGTTGTTTTTGTTCGCACTGCAGTTAAAACTCCAAAGAAGAAGGTGAGCAAGTAATGAATATCACCGTTAAAACTTCTACAGGTAAAGACGCAGGAAAGGTTGAACTTCCTGACGAATTCTTTGGTCGCGAACCGAATCTTTCTCTTCTCAACCAGGTCGTTCTCGCCCAGCTCGCAGCAGCACGTCGAGGAACGCAATCCGCAAAATCTCGTTCCGAGGTTAGCGGCGGTGGCTCAAAGCCATGGCGACAAAAGGGAACAGGTCGCGCACGCGCGGGTTCTTCTCGTTCACCAATCTGGCGCGGAGGTGGCATGAGCCACGCTCTTAAGCCTCGCGACTACTCACAAAAGACACCGAAGAAAATGGTGCGCGCTGCACTATTGCAATCTCTGTCTGACCGTGCGAAAGAAAACAAAATTGTTGTTGTACAGAGCTGGGACATTGAAGCTCCTAAAACAAAAGAAGCCATCAAGGTTCTTGAAGCTCTCGAACTTCGTTCTAGCAATGTAAAGGAAAAACTTCCTCGCTTGTTGGTTGTTGTTCATCACACAGAAGAAGCAGCATGGAAGTCTCTTCGCGGACTTTCCGATCAAGTTCAATTGATTTTGCCTCGCGAACTCAGTGCGTACGATGTTCTGTGCAGTGACGTTCTCGTCTTTTCGAGCGACACACTCGAAGCAACGCTTCGCGTTCTTCGTGGCGATCACATTGCAAGCTTTGATCCAATGGATCTTTCCATGGACGACATTGTTGACGCTGGCATCGACGCATTAGAAACAACTGAGGGAAGCGACAGAGGAGCGACCCGAAGAGGTAGTGGCTCTGCCGCTGCCTCGAAAGAAGCGGAGCGTGTCAAATGAGTGTGAGCACAGTAGATTCTCGCGCAGCAGCACAAGCCCGCACGCTTTCGAGATACCGCGATGTCATCAAGGCACCGGTTGTTTCAGAAAAAAGCTATGCAGGTTTTGATCAAGGTATCTATACCTTCCTTGTTGATGTCACCGCGAACAAGGTTGAAATTCGTCAAGCAGTCGAAGCACTCTTCAGTGTCAAGGTCGAAAATGTTCGCACGCATAACCGTAACGGTAAGCGCAAGCGAAACCGCAAGAGCGGAACATTTGGTAAGCGCGCTGACAAGAAAATTGCAATCGTCACACTTAAAGATGGCGACTCTATTGAAGTGTTGGGAGCATAAATGGCTATTCGATCACGTAAACCAACCAGCCCTGGCCGTCGTTTTCAAAGTTCGTCGACCTTTGCTGAAATTACAAAAACAAAACCAGAACGTTCTCTTCTTGCAAAGAAGTCACGCACCGGTGGACGTAACAACCTAGGCCGCATGACATCACGTCACCGCGGTGGTGGTCACAAGCAGCAATATCGAATCATCGACTTTTTGCGCAACAAAGATAGTGTTCCTGCAAAAGTTGCAGCTATTGAATACGACCCGAACCGAAATGCGCGTATTGCGCTTCTTCACTACGTAGATGGTGAAAAGCGATACATTATTGCTCCTAAAGATCTCGAAGTTGGTTCCTTTGTTGAATCAGGTCCTAAGAGTGACATCAAAGTTGGCAATGCCTTGCCAATGCGATTCATTCCTGTAGGTACTGTCATTCACAATGTTGAACTCAAGCCAGGTGCGGGAGCAAAAATGGGCCGCGGTGCTGGTGCATCGATCCAACTCGTTGCTAAAGAAGGTGCGTATGCAACTGTACGTCTTCCTTCTACAGAAATGCGTCGAGTTCCTATTGATTGTCGTGCAACTGTTGGTGAAGTTGGCAACTCAGAATTCGGCTTGATCAAAATTGGTAAAGCCGGTCGTAATCGTTGGTTGGGCAAGCGCCCTCATGTTCGTGGTGTGGCCATGAACCCAGTGGACCATCCACATGGTGGTGGAGAAGGAAAGACCTCTGGAGGTCGTCATCCTGTATCTCCATGGGGTGTTCCTGAAAAACGAACTCGTCACAAGAAAAAGAAATCATCCGAAATGATCGTGCGTCGACGTCGTAGTCGTGGAGCACGGAGGTAGTTATGTCACGTAGTCTTAAAAAAGGTCCTTTCATTGACGACCACCTTATGGAAAAGGTGGAAGCGCAAAATGAAGCCGGCACGAAGAAGGTCATCAAGACCTGGTCTCGTCGTTCAATGATTATCCCTGACATGGTGGGACACACCATTGCTGTCCATGACGGACGCAAGCATGTTCCTGTTTTTGTTTCCGAATCTATGGTGGGTCACAAGCTCGGAGAGTTCGCGATCACACGAACCTTCCGTAGTCACTCTAAAGACGAGAAGAAGGGACGCTAAAAATGGCTAAAACATCCATTGAAGAGCGCCCAACAACTCGTGCTGTTGTTCGCTACATCGGACGTTCTCCTTACAAGGTGCGCCATGTTGTTGCTTTAATCCGCGGCAAAGATGTAGAAGAAGCGCAAAATATTTTGTTGTTGTGTGAACGTGGTGCAACTGAAGAAGTGGGCAAGTTGCTCAACTCTGCTGTTGCAAACGCTGAACACAACCAACAGATTCCTCTCGAAGAACTTCGTGTTAAAGAAGCTTTCGTTGACGAGGGACCTACCGCAAAGCGTTTCCGCCCTCGTGCGCGTGGTCGTGGTAACCGCATCTTAAAGCGTTCTTCTCACATCACAATCATTCTTGAACGCATGGAAGAAACTGCGATAGCTACAAAAGCAGCCAAAGATTCAACATCGGGTGCAGCAGGCGCACGTGAACAACGTCGTCGTCGTGCAGAAGCATCGAAAGCTGCCGCAAAGGCAAAGCAAGAAGCACTTGATGCAGAAATTGACGAGACAGCTTTGCTCGAAGGCGAAGAAGTTGAAGTTGATTCAGATAAGCCCGCCAAGAAAGCCTCTAAAAAATCAGCTGACGAAGCCAAAGAGACTTCAGGCGAGGATAAACCGAAAAAGAAGACAGCTGCGAAGAAAGATTCTGATACAGATTCGAAGCCCGTTGCTAAAAAAGCTCCTGCTAAGAAGAAGACCGAAGTTGTTGACGATGATGCTTCTTCGGAACGAGCATCTGCAGCGAGCGATGAGACCTCAGGCTCATCGAGTCCCGAAGGGCGCGAAGCCGCGAGTGAAGAAGAAACATCATCAGCTTCAAAGAAAAAGACTAAAAAATCTAAAGAAGAGGGCGCAGAATAATGGGTCAGAAAATCCATCCATACGGTTTTCGTCTAGGTTATACAACCGACTGGAAGTCTCGTTGGATCGCCAGCGGTACTGAATATACAGAAAACGTCATTCAAGATTCAAAAATTCGTGAATATCTCACCAAACAACTCGAGCACGCTGCGCTAAGTCGTATCGAAATCGAGCGCACCGGTGACCGTGTTCGTGTCGATCTCTTCACAGCGCGTCCTGGAATTGTTATTGGACGTAAAGGTGCAGAAATCGAGAAGCACCGCAAAATGCTCTTGAAGCTCACCGGAAATCCTAAAGCACAACTGAATGTTCAAGAAATCAAGAATCCTGAACTTGATGCTGTGCTGCTCGCACAAGGTGTTGCTGATCAGCTTGCTGGTCGTGTCTCTTTCCGTCGAGCGATGAAGCGCGCTGTTCAAACTGCACTCAAAGCTGGCGCATTGGGAATTAAGATCCAATGTTCTGGTCGTTTGGGTGGAGCTGAAATGGCTCGTCGTGAATGGTACCGCGAAGGTCGTGTTCCTCTTCACACATTACGTGCAGACATCGATTATGGTTCCATTTCTGCAAAAACAAACTCAGGTCGTATCGGCGTGAAAGTTTGGGTATACAAGGGTGATATAACTCCCGTCAAAGTTTCTGCAGATGACAAGATCGCGCGTGAAGCAGCAATGGCTACAGGCGAAACTTCTCACACAGCAGTTGAAGCAGCGCCAACACCGCGCATTGTTTCCTCTGGTGGAGGCAAGCGTCGTAAAGATGTAGCGGAAGAAGTTCCTGTTGAGAAAATTGCAGCTCAAGAAGAAGTTGAAAGCGAAATAAAGTCAATTGTGAACGAAGCTGATCCAGAACTCGAACGCCTCTTGCAAGAAGAAGAAGACATCGAACGTCGCACGATTAAGGGTGGACACGAAACTCCACACTTCCGTGGCGGAGAGGACTGATTTCTATGTTGATGCCTCGTAAAACCAAATTCCGAAAGCAAATGCGCGGACGTACGCAGGGAATCGCCAAGGGCGGTACTCAGTTGTACTTCGGTGACTACGGAATCCAAGCACTTGCGCCAGCACATGTGACGAACCGTCAGATCGAAGCAGCTCGTATTGCTATGACTCGTTATATCAAGCGTGGTGGAAAAGTTTGGATCAATATTTATCCAGATAAGCCCGTCACCCACAAACCTGCCGAAGTTCGAATGGGTAAGGGTAAGGGTAACGTCGAAGGATGGGTTGCTGTTGTTAAACCAGGACGCGTTCTTTTCGAACTCTCTGGTGTAACTGAAGAAGTTGCTCGTGAAGCTATGCGCCTTGCTATCCATAAGCTCCCCATGAAGTCTCGCTTTATTATTCGTGAGGAAGGTGAATAATGTACGCAACAGAAATTCGTCAACTCAATGACGCTGAACTTGTGACAAAGTTTCTTGATCTTAAAGAAGAACTTTTCACGATGCGTTTTCAACTTGCAACAGGTTCGTTGGAAAAGCACAACCTCATCCCTCGATTGAAAAAAGATATTGCTCGTGTACAAACAGTTCTTAACGAACGTGACATCACCGCGAGTGCTACAACTGATGCAGACGGAGACAAGTCATGAGTGAAACGCAAACAGCTGAAACAGCTCGAGCGAGCCGAAAGGTTCGTGAAGGAATGGTGACAAGTGGCGACAAGATGGATAAAACCATCGTTGTTACCTTGACCTACCGAAAACCACACCCTGTTTATGGCAAAACCCAAATTAGAACGAAGAAATTCTATGTCCATGATGAGAATAATGAAGCCGGTATCGGCGACAAGGTTCGCATCGCAGAAACTCGACCTCTCAGTGCAACCAAGCGCTGGAGACTCGTCGAAATCATCGAGAAGGCAAAGTAGGCCCTAATGATTCAACAAGAGAGTCGACTCAAGGTAGCCGACAATACAGGTGCACGCGAAGTGTTGTGCATCAAGGTATTGGGCGGTACTCGTCGTCGTTACGCCCGTCTCGGAGATATCTTCGTTGCGACCGTGAAAGACGCACAGCCGGGTGGTCAAGTCAAAAAGGGTGATGTCGTGAAATGCGTTGTCGTCCGTACCAAAAAAGAAACTCGTCGTCCTGACGGAAGTTACATTCGATTTGATGAGAATGCATGCGTTGTCATCAAAGATGATCTTTCGCCACGCGGCACACGCATCTTCGGTCCCGTTGGGCGCGAACTGCGTGACAAGAAATTCATGCGAATTGTTTCGCTTGCTCCGGAGGTCTTGTAATGAAAATCCGTAAAGGTGATCGCGTGCGCGTGATCTCTGGCAAGAACAAGGGTAAGGAAGGCGAAGTTATTCGTACGTATCCTTCCAAAAACAAAGTTCTTGTCGAAGGCGCAAACGTTGTCAAGAAACACCAAAAACAAGTTAAATCAACAATGCAGGCCGGCATCATCGACAAAGACATGCCCTTAGATGTCAGCAATGTCATGCTCATCGATGCAGACGGTCAAGCAACTCGTGTTGGTATTCGTGTAGAAATCGAAGACGGTAAGCGTAAGAAAGTTCGCTTTTCTAAGAAGACAGGGAGCGTTATCTAATGGCACCTCGACTTAAAGAAAAGTACACAACCGAGCTTCGCGACGAACTGAAGAAGAATCTTGAACTCAAGAACGTTCACCAAGTTCCTACGATTACAAAAATTGTTATTAACTCTGGTGTCGGTCGTGCAACGCAACAAGGAAACTTGATTGAAGGTGCAGTTAAAGATCTCACTGCTATCTCGGGCCAAAAAGCTGCGATAACACGTGCACGCAAATCCATTGCTGGATTTAAGTTACGTGAAGGTCAAGCCATCGGCGTAAAGGTAACTTTACGCGGCGATCAGATGTGGGAATTTTATGACCGCCTTGTTACCCTCGCGATTCCTCGCGTGCGTGACTTTCGTGGTCTCAACCCAAAGAGTTTTGATCAACGGGGAAATTACACCTTTGGAATCAACGAACAATTGATTTTCCCGGAGATTAATTACGATGACGTCGATACTGCCCGCGGTATGGATATCACGATATGTACGTCAGCTAACACAGATGAACACGGAAAAGCGCTTCTCGAAGCACTTGGTTTTCCGTTTCGTCGACCAGGTCAATAGGCCGAGGATAAGAGGAATTCATGGCGAAGAAATGTCTTGTTAATAAGCAGCAGAAAACACCTAAGTTCAAGGTGCGCGGATACACACGCTGTCGCAAATGCGGCCGTGCACGTTCCGTGCTCCGTAAATTTGGTCTGTGTCGAATCTGCTTCCGCAATATGGCACACAACGGCGAACTGCCCGGTGTCACAAAGTCATCGTGGTAAAGGGGGAAAGCAATGAATATAACTGATCCAATCTCAGACATGCTGACCCGAATTCGTAACGCAAACGTTGCGATGCATGACAACGTGTCGATGCCGTCTTCCAAGTTGAAAGAAGCAGTCGCAAAGATTCTTCTTCGCGAGGGTTATATCGAAGAATTCAATGTCACCGATGTTGAGGGCAAATCTTTCAAGACTCTGAACATCACAATGAAATACTCACCAAAACGCGAGCGCGTTATTACGGGTATTCAACGAATCTCAAAACCTGGATTGCGCGTGTACACGCCATCAAGCGACGCACCTCGCGTACTTGGTGGAATGGGCATTGCAATCCTTTCGACGAGCAAAGGCGTGATCACCGATCGCGAAGCCCGAGCCGGTCGCGTTGGCGGCGAAATTCTCTGTGAGGTGTGGTAAAAAATGTCACGAGTAGGTCTGAAACCCATTCCCGTACCGAGCGGCGTAGAAGTTTCTGTTTCTGGTTCCATCTGTAAGGTCAAAGGGCCTAAAGGCGAACTCGCAAACGAAATTCCTGATGTCATTACTGTCGATATTACTGACGGAATTGTCAATGTTTCGCGTGGAAATGAAGAACGTCAATCCAAAGCTCTCCACGGTTTAACCCGTCAACTCATTGCGAACAATATGGTTGGTGTAGCCGACGGTTTTACCAAAGCGCTTGAAATCGTTGGTGTTGGTTACCGTGCAGCTGCACAAGGAACATCCAAGCTCGATATGGCTCTTGGATTTTCTCACCCTGTTGTTTTCGAAGCACCTGAAGGTATTACTTTCGTAACTCCGACTCAGACGCGAATCGAAATCAGTGGAATCGACAAGCAACTTGTTGGACAAGTCGCTGCAAATATTCGGAAACTCCGCAAGCCTGAGCCCTACAAGGGTAAGGGTATCCGTTACGAAGGCGAACATGTTCGTCGCAAGGCAGGAAAGTCCGCGAAGTAAACAAAACGTAGTTAGGGTCTGATCTTGGAAAGTAAGGAGAAGTGACCTACAAAGGTCACAATCTTTCCAAGGTCGGACCCTCCCCACCAACAAGTAGATTAGCCATTAGAAAGTAAAAAGGACAACACATGCTTAAGACATCGAAGAATGCGCGAACTCGTCGCCACATTCGTGTGCGCCGCAAGGTCGAAGGATCTGCTGCACGTCCACGCTTGGCCGTGTTTCGTTCCAACAAGCACATCGTTGCACAAATTATTGATGACATCGCTGGTGTCACCATTGCTTCAGCGTCAACAAATGAAAAAGACTTTTCTGGTTTAGGTTCAAATGTTGAAGCTGCCAAAAAAATCGGCGCATCTGTTGCGTCACGTGCAAAGGAAAAAGGAATTGCCACAGTGGTCTTTGACCGCGGTGGATATAAATATCATGGTCGTGTCGCTGCCGTTGCAGACGCAGCTCGCGAAGCTGGCCTTGAGTTTTAAGAAAGATTATTGATTATGACTGATGCAACAACTCCAACAGAGCCAACAGCCGCAGCTGCTCCAGCTGCTGCTAAAGATACACGTGGCGCCAAAGGTGGTGGCCGTGATGGCGGACGTTCTGGTGGTGGACGTGATAACCGTGATGGTGGACGTGGTGGAGACCGCGAACGTGACGCTGGTGGACTCGAAGAACGCGTTATTGCGATCAACCGTGTAGCAAAGGTTGTTAAGGGTGGACGTCGTTTCGCTTTCACCGCACTTGTCGTCGTCGGTGACGGTAACGGAAACGTTGGTCTTGGATACGGTAAGGCAAAAGAAGTTCCTGCTGCTATCCAAAAAGGTATCGAAGAAGCGAAGAAGAATGTTTTTTCTGTTCCTCTTGCTGGCGCATCCGTAACGCACATGAACATTGGTATCCATGACGCTGCGCGCGTGATGCTCAAGCCTGCTGCTCCTGGTACTGGAGTTATCGCCGGTGGTGCTGTTCGTACGATTCTTGAAGCTGCGGGCGTGCAAGACATTCTTGCTAAATCGCTTGGATCCGCAAACGCAATCAACGTAAGCTACGCAACAATCAATGGTCTCAAAACAATGAAGCGTCCCGAAGATGTTGCACGTCTTCGTGGAAAGTCTCCAGAAGAAGTTACAACCAAGGGTATGTACGCTGCGTATAAAGAAACTCAACGTTCACGCAAAGACGCTGCAAAAGACAGCGCTAAAGAACCTGCAGAGGTGAAGGCATAATGGCAAAAATTGTAGTAACCCAAGTTAAGGGTACTATCGGTGCGAAGCCCAAGACACGCGGAACTATTCGCGCCCTTGGACTTGGTCGCATTGGTCGTTCTCGTACACACGAAGATAACCCAGTAGTTCGCGGCATGATTGCACGTGTTCCTCACTTGGTAGAAGTTAGCGAAGCTGATGCACAATCACAGGAAGCGAAGGATGAGCGACCGCGAGAAGCATCCGGCTCTGCCGGTGCTTCGACGAAAAATCCCAGCGCAGCGAAGGAATAACCATGATCAAAATTAACGATTTAGCTCCAGCAGAAGGCGAAAAGCACAAGAAAAAGCGTGTTGGTCGTGGTATCTCAGGTAAGGGTGGAAAAACAGCAGGACGTGGTTCGAAAGGACAGCACGCCCGCAACACCGTGTTCGCAGGTTTCGAAGGTGGACAAGTACCCACTTACCGCCGTTCTCCTAAGGCCAAGGGTTTCACGAACCCTTTCCGTGTGGAGTATCTTTCTCTCAATCTTGATGCACTTGCAGAAGCTTTTGATGCTGGCGCAACAGTCGACCCAGGCAAGATGCGTACAGCAGGAATTTTAAAGAAACAAGGTTTCGTTAAAGTCCTTGGTGGCGGTGCAATAGACAAAGCCTTAAATGTTCATGCACATGGATTTTCAGCAACAGCGAAAGCTGCAATTGAAGCTGCTGGTGGAACATGTGTAATCGTTCCTCTTCCATGGGGCGATCAGCGTCGACCTGCACAAGGTAATCAACACACCAATCACTGAGTTTGTCCGTCGGCGAGTACGCAAAGCGCACACGCCTCGCGGTCGCTCCTCTGATCGTTCCCTGTGATTTGTTTGTTGTCGTTGCGCGGGCAAAGCCCGACGCAACTCGCAGTCGCTCGTCCTTCCCTGTCATCCTTGTAGATGTCACGTTTTTCGGTGACAGAATTCGGGTTTTGTGGCGGAATAGGCCCAAGGATCACGGTATCGTGTTGATAGTGTTGGAGCGTCAAAGACTTATGTGGTGAGTCTTAATTGACTAAACGGTGGTGGTGGTTATGCAATGATCGAGTGTCTTGTCGATTGAGACTCACATAGTGAGCGTTTGGCACTCCAACACTATGAAAACCGACACCGAATAACGTGACATCTACAATCCTGAGCTTGCGAAGGATCTCAAGCAGCGTTGTGGATACTTTTTATCCATATAGATAAAAAGTATCCACAACGCTGACCGCATTGATCAGAGATTCTTCGTTACACTCAGAATGACGTGTTGAAAGCAGGATTGTTATAGTGGCCTTATGGCAATCACTCGACTCAATCACGCAGTCCTCTATGTTCGCGACGCTGCAAAAGCTGCACAGTTCTACAAAGACGTTTTTGAGATGGAATCTCTCGTCGAGATGCCGGGAGCCGTGTTCTTGAAAGCGAAGGGATCTCTTAACGACCATGATCTTGGACTTTTCTCGTTAGGTGACGATGCTCCGATCATTCCCCGTGGTGCAGCCGTGGGTTTGTATCACCTCGCGTGGCAGGTTGAGACACTTTCGGATCTCGTTGATTTTGAGAAGAAGCTTAAAGAACTGGGCGCTTTCGTGGGAGCTACTGACCATGGTGTAACCAAGAGCGTCTATGGTCACGATATCGACAACAATGAATTCGAAATTATGTGGATCGTCCCCTCAGAACTGATTGGTTCGGGCGATGAGATGAAAACCACTCGCTTAGATATGGACAAGGAAATTGCCCGTTTTGGTGCAGATACGCCCGCACGTATACTCACATAAGGACAGTCCTTATGTGAGTATTTCCATCCAGTCTCCACTAGGATAAATCCCGCTTCGTACCGGATCGTGGGGCATGTTTTATGCCCTTACATCAACGAATCAATATTTGGAGGATAACTCAGTGATTGACCGACTCGCATCGATGTTTCGCATAGCGGACTTGCGCAAAAAAATTCTCTTTACGCTTCTGATTATCGTTATTTACCGCGTAGGTTCTTTCGTCATCCTGCCATTCGTCGACTACGACGTCGTCCAAGATACATTGGGAAACAATGACATCTTCTCAAAGCAGGGCGGAGGGCTTCTCAATTACTTCGCACTTCTCGCTGGTGGAGGTTTGCGTAACTTAGCTGTCTTTGCCTTGGGAATCATGCCCTATATTACGGCCAGTATTATCATGCAACTACTAGGAGAAGTAATTCCCAAGATTAAAGCTTGGCAACAAGAAGGACCTGATGGTCAAAAGAAAGTTACACAAACAACACGCTACGTAACGATGTTGCTTGCGCTCCTTCAATCGTCCGTTCTTGTATACCAATTGAATAAAGGACAGCTCTACGGACAAAGTTTCCAAACGGCTGACGATACTACGGTTACATCCTTTCTTGTGAAGAATATGACGACGCCAAAATTTCTTTTCATGATTCTGACACTGGTCGCAGGTACTGCACTCTTGATGTGGCTCGGTGAGTTGATCACGCAAAAGGGTATTGGTAATGGAATGTCGATTCTGATTTTTGCTTCTGTGGCAAGTTCGGTTCCTTTTCAGTTTGCTGCCGTGTGGACAGAAGGTGGAACGTATAAGTTCTGGGTGATCGCAACAATGGGTATTGCTATGATCGCAGGTGTTGTTTTCATAGAATCTGGTCAACGGCGTATCCCCGTGCAATTCGCAAAACGAGTTGTCGGTCGAAAGATGATGGGTGGACAAAGTACATACATCCCGATCAAGGTCAATACTGCAGGTGTCGTTCCTGTGATTTTTGCTCAATCGTTGCTGTTATTTCCGGCGCTCGTTGCAGGGCTGGTCGACAACAAAGGCCTTCGTGATTTCGTTGACACGCACTTCATTAATGGTCAGTCGTGGTGGTACCTTCTTGTTGAAGTCACTCTGATTCTTGCGTTTGCTTATTTCTATACGTACATTGCTTTTAACCCCACGCAACAAGCAGATATCATTCGTAAACAAGGCGGCTATATTCCGGGTATCAAACCGGGACAAGAAACTGAACGTTATCTGGCACGAATTGTGAATCGAATTACATTGCCGGGCGCGATGACAATCGCCGCAATTGCTGGATTACCAATTGTTGTTACAATTCTATGGAACATCAGTCAGTTTCCTTTCGGTGGTGTATCGATGTTGATCCTTGTTGGTGTTGCACTTGAAACGATGAAGCAGATTGACGCTCAGATGTCGTTGCGCAATTATGAGGGCTTTCTTTCTAAGTGATTGAGCGCTAGCGCTCAATCATCCTGAGTGAGAGCCGACCGAAGGGAGTCCTGAGTTTTACGAAGGACCTCGACGAAGGATCTCGACTTACAGTAAGAGGTCTGTCCGCACTTTCCGTGAGGACAGACCTTACGTTTTTGGATCGTGTAACAACTGAACGGCCTGCTGATGCGTCGTCGCGTGCGGGGAGGGTCGCACCTGCTTGGAATAATCTCGTGACAACTGAACGAACTGCCAACACGCCGATTTTTGTGGGGAGGGTCCGACTAGTCATCCTGAGTTTACGAAGGATCTCAACTTCGTTGACCACTTCGATTTTGAGATCCTTCGGCTAAAGCCTCAGGACGACTGTGTCGCTTTTCCAAGATCAGACCCTAACTGTGCACAGTTGTTGCCGGGTTGGTGCGACATAGTGGGCAATCAGCCCCTATAGTCTTTGTCTAATTCACTATGACGCAAGCACCTCGAATCATTCTTTTTGGCAAGCAGGGAGCCGGTAAAGGTACCCAGGCTGAGCTGTTGGTTGCGCACTTCGCATTGGAACATTTGTCGACGGGCGAAATCTTCCGTACCGCTATTCGTCAGGGTACACCTGCAGGTCGCGAAGCACGATCCTTTCTTGATCAAGGCGAGCTTGTCCCTGATGATACTGTCATCAAGGTTGTACAAGAAAAGTTTGAAACGATGCCTGAACTTCTTACAAAAGGTTTCGTTCTCGATGGGTTTCCTCGCACTAATGTTCAAGCAGTTGCGCTAGAAGTTCTCCTGAAAGAAAAGAATTCACCACTGCATTGCGCAATCAATGTGGAAGTTGATAGTGATGTTGTGCTCAAACGCTTAACGGGTCGTCGTGTGTGTATTGAGTGTGGGACAAATTATCATGTTGAGCGTCCGCCTAAAGAACAATGGATTTGTGATCGATGTGGGGGAGAAGTTCGCCAACGTTCTGATGATAGCGAACTTGCTATTAAGCGACGACTTGAGATTTACGAAAAAGAAACGCAACCGCTTTTGGCATTCTATGAAGATCGTGGTTTACTTGAAATAGTGGACGGTCTAGGAACAACAGAAGTGGTTTTTTCTCGCATCACTGAAGTTGTAGATCGACGATCTCAATCCCTCTAGCATTGAGGGCTCAGCCCATCACTGTATCCAGCATTATTGCCCCTTGTCCTCAGAAAGTGCACACTTTATTCATTGATAGATAATTGATAATCACGAACTGAGATTTCTCATGCAATGATCTGACTTTTAGGAACTATGAACTTTTGTCTTTTGCGGGTGATGATCCTGATGCACCCGCTTTTCTTAATTCCTTTGCCCTTGTTGGCCTCGGGTAAATATCCTGGACCTCGTGGCAGGGCACAACGACAACTTTGTGGCTACAATCACAACACTTAAACCGCTGTTTAGACCCACTTGCTTTACCGTTTCGAACCATTTTCAAAGACCCACAAGCAACACACCGAACACAAGCTTTTTCATCAACCTATGATGCCCCAAGCATGCAACCCACACAAAACGAGTATCTACCAGGACGAACACGCGAAAACATCAACACTTAATGAGTATTACTCCCATCCTGAACCGACCGTAGGGAGTCCTGAGTGAAACGAAGGAGCTCGCGAAGGATATCCGCGCAGCGCAAGAACGAGACACCTTTCCAGCGGAATTCGCCGATGACAGGGCAAATAGTCTAATATTGTCCCTCGTCTCAAAACCGAGAATGTTGTGCTGCGGCAATGGCACAGATTCTCACCCGAAAATAACGATGTCATTTTTTCGCGAGAAAAAACGATGATGATGGAGTGGACTTGTCCAAAGATAAAGAAGATGTCATTGTGCTTGATGGCACAGTCACCGAAGCTTTGGGTAATGCAATGTTTCGAGTTGAACTCGAAAATGGTCACAAAATCATCGCGCAGATATCAGGAAAAATGAGAATGCACTACATTCGAATTCTTCCCGGAGATAAAGTCCAAGTTGAGCTCACTACATATGATCTCAATCAGGGCCGCATCACCTATCGGTATAAATAATTTGAGAACTCACTTCGTAGCACATACAAGATTGAACCAAAAAGGTAAATAAATGAAAGTTCGTCCGTCCGTAAAAAAGATGTGTGAGAAGTGTCGCGTTATTCGTCGACACGGATCTGTACGCGTCATTTGTGAAAACCCACGACACAAACAACGTCAAGGGTAATTGTTTTTACAATTAAGAAAGGTACTGAAGGTTTCTATGGCACGTATCGCCGGCGTCGACATTCCCCGCGAAAAGCGGATCGACATCTCTCTCTCTTATATATATGGAATTGGACGCAGAACTGCTCTCCAAATCTGTGAAGCAACCAACCTTCCCGGTCAGACGCGTGTTCGCGATCTTTCCGAAGAAGAAGTGGCCAAGCTTCGTCAGTACATCGACGCAAACGTCAAAGTTGAAGGTGACCTTCGACGAGATGTTTCACAAAACATTAAACGAAAAATGGAAATCGGCTGTTACGTCGGTATTCGCCACCGTCGTGGTCTTCCTGTTCGCGGGCAACGCACAAGCACCAATGCTCGTACGCGAAAGGGACCAAAGAAGACAGTGGCCGGTAAGAAGAAGGTAACTAAGTAATGGCGACTCCTACTAAAACTCGCCGCCCTAAGAAAAAAGAACGTAAAGACGTTTTCTATGGTGTGGCACATATCAAGAGCTCCTTTAATAACACGATTGTTTCGTTTTCTGACCAGCAGGGAAATGTCATCTGTTGGGCAAGTTCCGGACAGGTCGGATTCAAAGGCTCACGAAAGTCAACTCCCTATGCTGCTCAACTTGTTGCAGAACAAGCTGGCAAGGCTGCAATGGAACACGGCGTGAAAAAAGTTGATGTTCTCGTTAAAGGTCCTGGATCTGGCCGCGAAACAGCAATCCGTTCTATCCAAGCTCTCGGCATCGAAGTTGTGGGTATCAAAGATGTCACCCCACTGCCTCATAATGGATGTCGTTTACCTAAGAGACGGAGGGTATAAGCATGGCTCGTTATACCGGACCCGTATGTCGTTTGTGTCGTCGCGAACGAATGAAGTTATTTCTCAAGGGCGCAAAGTGTGACTCAATGAAGTGCCCAATCGAACGTCGCCCTTACCCTCCAGGCCAACACGGTCGTGGGCGAGTGCGTGAAACCGAGTACTTACTCCAGTTGCGTGAAAAGCAGAAGGCTCGTCGTATTTACGGTGTGCTCGAAAAGCAATTCCGTATTACTTTCAAGGAAGCTGCACGTCGTGCAGGTAAGACGGGTGACAATCTTCTTCAGATTCTTGAATCGCGTCTCGACAACGTTGTTTTCCGTTCCGGTTTTGCAGCGTCTCGTTCGCAAGCTCGCCAGTTCATTCGACATGGTCACATTCACGTCAATGGCAAGCGCGTCGACATTCCTAGCTACCAGTTACTCAAGGGCGATGTTATTGCTTTGACTTCTCGTGCGAAAGAAATGATCGTTGTCCGTCACTCCATCGAAGTTGTTGACCACACTCCACCGATGTGGATCGAAGTCAACAAGAACGATGCCAAAATTACCATTTCTGAATTACCGATCCGAGAACAGATCGACGTTCCTGTCCGCGAACAGCTCATCGTCGAGTTGTACTCGAAGTAGTAGCTCCTCGCTAACTGCACCAACCTCTTAAATAAGGAGAACACATGCTCATCATCCAACGACCTGAGGTAGAAGCCGGCGAACAAATCGGCAACACCTGTAAGTTCACGATCTCACCACTCGAACCTGGGTTTGGTCAGACATTAGGTAACTCCATTCGTCGCACCTTGCTGTCATCGATTCCCGGTACAGCGGTTTCTCAAGTGCGTTTTGACACCGTTCTCCATGAGTTCGACGTTATTGCTGGCGTGAAGGAAGACGTTACAGACGTTATTTTGAACATTAAAGACATCGTGTTGACTTCTTTTTCAGATGAAGCAATCACAGCACGTATCGACAAAACAGGGCCTGGTCAAGTTACTGCCGGAGACATTGAAGTGTCTTCTGAAGTAACGATCATTAATCCTGATCTTGTTATTGCAAACTTAAACGACAAAGCACACTTTGCCTGTGACTTAACGATCGAGCAAGGTCGTGGTTACCAGAGCGTGGATCGTGCAAAGGGAACATCAACGATCGGTGTTATACCTATTGATGCGATTTTCTCACCAGTACGTCGAGTGAGCTATGCAGTAGCTCCAACCCGTGTAGAACAAGCAACAAACTTCGACGAACTCACTGTTGAGATTGAGACCGATGGTTCCATGACTCCTCGTGAGGCACTTGCAAGCGCAACATCGACTTTGCAAAACCTTATGGGTCTTATCTCAGAACTTTCTGAGAACCCTCAGGGTCTTGAACTTGGTGAACTTGCTCCTGCAAGCACAACATCGCCTGACCTTGATCTTTCGGTTGACGAACTCGACCTTTCGGAACGTCCTCGCAACTGCTTGCGTCGTGCGCGTCTTGAAACAATCGGTCAATTGTTGGCCATGAGTGCAGAAGAGCTTCTCGCTCTTACCAACTTCGGTCAAAAGTCGCTTGATGAAATCATCGAGAAACTTGATGAGCGCGGCTTGGCACTCCCTAACAAGCACTAATTAATACGCGAAGATAGCAGAGAAGGCAAACAACTATGGCTACTCCAAAGAAGGGTCCACGTCTCGGGCGCGACCCCAAACACCAGAAGCTCATTGTTTCTACAATGGCGCGACAGTTCTTCACGCATGGTGCAATGGAAACAACCCTTGCTAAAGCTAAGCACATGCGCCCCGAATTGGAACGTATGATTACCAAAGCACGTAAGGGAAACAACCAACACGTTCAACGACAGCTCGTTGCTGTTCTTCGTGACAAAGGTGTTGCACACAAGCTCGTAGAAGAGATTGCACCGAAATACGCAACTCGCCAAGGTGGATACACTCGCATCTTGAAGCTTGGGCCACGTGATGGTGACCGTGCAATGATGGCGCGCATCGAACTCGTCTGAGTTTTCTGTCGAACCGCAGGCAAAGCCTGACGGTTCTCGCGGTCGCTCCTCCGATCGCTCCCTGTGACTCCATTGTCGACGAGTACGCAAAGCGCACACGTCTCGCGGTCGCTCGTCCCTCGCTCCCTGTGACTGTCGTCATCCTGAGCTTGCGAAGGATCTCCGCGCAGCGGGATAAATCGGAGTCACAAGACTCGATACAAGTGAACGAACTGCTGCGAACACGTTGCTTTTGGGGAGGGCCGCACCTGCACAGCAGGAACGACCCTATAGTAGATAACTCATGAAAAACTTTCGTGCCATCATTTCTTATAACGGATCCAAATTTCATGGGGTTGCTGAACAGGTGACACAGCCCGGTCAAACACCTGTACGAACAGTTGTGGGGGAGTTGCGGGCAGTTATTGAGATGGTTGCGCAAGCTAGTCCTTCAATTGTTGTGTCAGGGCGCACCGATAAAGGTGTTCATGCTCGTGAGCAAGTTATTTCTTTTAGTTTTCCTGAGAATTTAACGATTGATCTTGATCGTCTGATGCATGTGTGCAATAAGCGGTTAGGCCCGGAAGTCGTAGTGCACGAAATAGTGGAAGCACGCGAAGATTTCAATGCGCGTTATAACGCGAAGGCTCGAACGTATCGCTACTTTATTGATAACAGTGCGCAGGCGAACCTCTTTCTTGCTGACTATGCGTGGAATGTAAGTGCTCCGCTTGATCTTGATGCTATGAAGAGTGCAGCTAAGTGCTTTGTGGGCGAGCAGGATTTTTCGAGCGTATGTCGCGCCGACGATTCCATTTCACACAACATCCGCGAAGTCTTCTCAGCTGATTTTATTGAAGTGGACTACCCTGAAATTTTCTCTATGCCAGCTTTGCAGGGTCAGACCCTGCAAAGTAGCAGCTTGTTGTGCTTTGAGATTTCGGCCAATGCTTTCTGTTGGCAGATGGTGCGCTCAATTGTCGGAGTTCTCGTTGATGTTGGGCGAGGAAAAATATCTCCTCATGACATCACTGCTCTCCTCGAGAATAAAGATCGTCGAACAAACACAAGCCAGCTCGCTCCAGCGCATGGTCTTACCTTGTGGCATGTTAAGTATTAAACACGCTCATTTATGAAGGTGCGTTGAAGAAATCGCCTCTCTGATGGATTCCGTGCAGGTTTAAATGCTTCCCGACCATGCGGAGAAACGCCGTTTACAAAAGCTAGAAACTCTCCAGGTTCAAGAATGATGTCCGTGGCAACATGTTTACATGCAGAAAATAGGCTTAGTAATGCTGATGATTCTCTCGATGCGTAGGGCGTATGTGTTCCAGCGGACAGACGAGCGGTGATTCCACTCCCTTTTTGAGTCAATATCGGAACAGGGTTCTTTGTAGGGTCGGACCCTCTAACAAAAGTGAACACAGGGCTTCTTAGAATGTCGATAGTTTCTGCATCGAGTTCTGCAAGGACATCGGCTAGCGAGACGACGAGTGTTTTAGCACGCTCACCGTTTTTATAACATCCAAGAATTACGATATCGGGTATTTCATCAGTGTCTGGGTTGGATGCTTGATCGGTATGAAAACCAAATCGCTGTTGTGATCCTAAACCTGTATTCTTCTTACCGTTGTGACGCTTGAGAGGAAACACGTCTTGTGCAAGAACCCCAAACTGTTGATCCTCTATTCCAAAAGGTGTGCCTAGAGAACACGCTATTGCGAGATGCAATAAGCCAAACCGTGTTCGTTCTCGTCGATCATCTGACTGAGGTGCTCGTGGAGCAGGTCTCATTAAATCAGAAGCAAAATACCGTCGTTGTTGATTAGTTAATGTAAGGACAACTTGATCAGTACCTGGGGTAATGGAAGGAACTGATTCTCGTAACATTTCAAGTGCTTCACGCTCCCTACCCGGCTTAAGTAGTCTGCGAGGCGCATTAATAGCTAATCCCGCGAAGGTGTCGTCGACATGAATCCGTTCAATTGCCATTTATCCAGTTTAAATGGGTTAATTGCCATTTGACCACTCTGCAATGCTCCACATTGCCTGAATAGCTTCTTAGGCACTAGATTTATAGGTCCTTGTGCGGACGATACTCTCGTTTTTTCCGCTACATACATACACGAAAAATCTTCACGAAGAGGAACATATGGGAACCTATCAACCAAAGGCAAGCGATATTGTCCGCGAATGGCACGTCATCGATGCAAAAGATCTTGTTCTTGGACATGTCTCAACTCAAGCTGCCCACCTTCTTCGTGGAAAGCATAAGCCCACATGGGTTCCTCACATGGACGTGGGCGACAATGTCATCATCATTAATGCTGCTCTTCTCGACATTTCTATCCGCAAATCAAACGACAAGAACTACTATTTCCACTCGGGTTACCCAGGCGGTTTACGTAGCGCAACCTTGGGTGAAATGATGGTCAAGAATCCTGCGAAAGTCTTGGAACTGTCAATTTCTGGAATGCTTCCTCATGGTCGTTTAGGTCGAGCAATGATAAAGAAGCTCCATGTCTATGCAGGGGATACTCATCCTCACGAAGCACAACAACCAAAACCATTTGTTATTTCTTCGAAAAAAGAAACCGCAAACGCATAATCCCCACTAACGAAAAATACTAAGAGGTACCTCGTGGCAAACGCAAAACCATTGATTCAAGCAACTGGACGTCGAAAGAGTGCAGTGGCTCGTGTTCGGGTCCGTCCCGGTAAGGGCACGATCACTGTGAACAAAACTCCCATCGAGCAGTACCTAAATAGTGATCTCCTTGTGCGCCATGCGACAGAAGCTCTTCGTGTATCTAACACGAATGAGGTATATGACGTTGATGCAACAGTTCACGGTGGCGGAGTTGCTGGTCAAGCGGGTGCTCTTCGGTTGGGAATTGCTCGTGCAGTTGTGGGACTCGATCTCGATCAACGTGGTGCACTCAAGAGTGCAGGTCTGCTTTCTCGCGATGCGCGTGAAGTTGAGCGTAAGAAATATGGTTTGAAGAAAGCTCGTAAAGCTTCTCAATTCTCTAAACGCTAGTGTTAACGAACTGGTAGCTCCATGGGGAGGGTCCGGCCGTGGAAAGGTTGTGACCTTTGTAGGTCACTTTTCCTTACTTTCCAAGGCCAGACCCTAACTTCGCTGGTCCTCCCGTGACGTTGAAAGGTTTTTTGTGAACACACGTCCACAGTTTGGAACCGATGGTGTTCGAGGGACGTTTGATGAATCGCTAACGCCCGAGTTTGTTTACCTATTGGGTTTAGCAATTGCGCAGGTCATGTCTAACGTGGAATTCGTTGTTGGCCGCGATACGAGGATGTCAGGGCCAGTCCTGCGCGATGCTTTGATCTCAGGACTTTTATCTGGTGGCGCACACGCCACTGATATTGGCATCATTACAACACCAGGAATTGCTAGTAATGCATATGTTAATAATGTCGCTGCCTGTGCAATAACTGCGAGCCACAATCCGGCTTCAGACAACGGAATCAAGGTGTTCGGTGTCGGGGGAGTCAAGATTGATTCCCAGATTGAAGCCGCGATTGAACGAACGGTTACTCACTTGATAGAAGCTGGTCAACCTGTGGAGATCATGCCTGTGGCGGAAGTGGGTGAACAGGCAACGACAGCCTATAAAACTTATAAAGAATTTCTTATCAATAAAACAGACGGCAGCGATCTTTCTGGTTTACGAATAGTTCTCGATTGCGCAAACGGAGCATCTTTCCTCATGGCTCCTGAAATCTTTTCTCAGTACGGTGCGGAAGTTATAGCAATCAATACAGAATCCGACGGAATGCATATTAATGAACGATGTGGTGCGACGCATTTAGAATCCATATGCGAATCGGTTGTTTCAAACAATGCAGATATCGGTTTTGCTTTTGATGGTGACGCCGATAGGGTCATGGTTGTTGATAATCGAGGTGTGGTTCGCAACGGCGATTACATTTTGGCTTTATTCGCGATCTATCTGAAAAATCAATCGTTGTTGAAAAATGATCTTGTTGTTGCTACTGCGATGAGTAATGGCGGTTTAGGCTCGTTTCTCAAAACTAATTCCATCGAACTTCTCGAAACTCCTGTTGGAGACAAGTACGTACTTGCGGAAATGATTGAAAGTGAAGCAACTCTGGGTGGAGAGCAGTCAGGCCATATTATTCGTGCCGATAAAACTATGTGGGGTGACGGAATACTCAATGCGCTACTTGTGAGTTCCATTTTTGCTGAGCGCTACCGTACTGAGCCCGCTGTTACTTCTTTCGAATTATTCGATCTTTTTACTCCGATGGTTCAATTACATGATCAAATAAAAGTGATTCATAAAGAATCTGCCCAGGATAATCAAGAAATTCTTCATGCCATTGAGCAGGAGCGTGCACTGCTTGGCCAGGAATCACGAATAATTATCAGACCGTCTGGAACTGAGGACGTTGTTCGTATTACTGTGGAGGGCTTGATCGAAAAAGCTGCACAAGAGTCAATGGATCGATTGACAAAAGTTATTAGCAAAGTTTGCGGGTAGACGTATGTGTGGAATCGTTGCCTTCGTTCGTAAACCTACCACTCTCCAACCGGCTGATCTTTCTGATCTGATCGGTGTTCTTGCCGGCATTGACAAAGAGAGCAATGAAGCATTATTGAATGTTGACAATGATGCATTGTCTACACGTGCAGAGCAATGTATCAGCGTCGGTGGCATCATTACTCTTGTGAGAGACCCTGTTCTTCGCAAAGAACTGAGCGAACACTCTGATGGTCTGCGTGCTCACGTCGACGATTCTTTGGCTGAAAATATTGACCTTTCTGAAAACGACAAAGAACACTTGATCGCGCTCAATGATTCATTGTGGAGAATGAGTAAGGATGCTTGTGTAGGCGCACAACAAATTGCAGATCTGATCGGAGACACTTCGAGTTCAAGCGACAATGTGATAACTATCTATAGATCGATCAATCTTGTTCTCCGTAGTATCGATCGTATCGAGGTACGTGGCCGCGATAGTGCTGGTATCAGCATCTGTCTTACTTCGTTCTCCGATAAACAGCCTGCGTATTTCACATATAGGCGCGCTGCGGAAATTGGAGAACTCGGCGATAACGTAAAAGATCTCCGCCGACAGATTTCACAAGACAGAGTTCTTTATGAGGCGATTTCGACTGAGGAAACATGTCACGAAATGGTTCTTGCGCATACACGCTGGGCATCTATGGGTGTCATCAGTGACAGCAATACGCACCCGCTTGACTCTTCGGAGATCAATATTGACTCTTCGGTTATTGCATTAGGCGCTCTTAACGGTGACATTGATAACCATCAAACGTTTCGTAGTGAATGCTCGATCGATCCTTCGGTAACAACAGATGCCAAACTCATTCCTGTTTTACTCACGCATGAACGAGAGCAGAATCCTAAACGTAGTGTGCTTGATTCATTCCGTAATGTTGTGACTAGATTCGAAGGTTCTACCGCAATTGCAGCCGTTACTTCAGACGACCCGTCCAAGCTCTTGTTAGCTCTGCGCGGTGGAGGTCAGGGCCTCTTTATTGGTTTAGGCGACGATGAATTTATGATTGCGAGTGAACCCTATGGCGTAGTTGAAGTCTCGGATCAATATATTCGTGTGGATGGGGAAACGCCATATGATGATAATCCCGATCGTAAAGTTTCTTCCCGAGGTCAGATATTTGCTTTAGATGAAAATTCCGCCGGCACCTTAGACGGTCTTACGCGAATTGCGTACGATGGAAAAGTATTACCATTGCTGGATTCTGAAATAGTCATTAGTGAAGTCACGACGCGAGATATCGACAGGGGAGACTATCGGCACTATCTCTGGAAAGAAATTAACGAAGCTCCTCGGAGTTTTGCGACGACTCTTGCTGGAAAGTTTGATCCAACGCATACGTCTCCCGTTATATCGAACGACATTTTTCCTGATGACTTGGAAAACAAAATTTCTAATGGTTCTATAACTGAAATCTTGATAATCGGCCAGGGAACTGCAGCAGTTGCAGGTCTTGCTTGTGCACACTTCTTTTCTGCAATAAAAAGTGAACTCACCGTGCGCGCAATATTAGCAACAGAAGTTTCCGGCTTCGGCCTACGAGACAACATGAAAGATGTTCTTGTCATTGCAGTATCTCAATCGGGAACAACAACAGATACCAATCGTACGGTAGATTTATTGCGTGATCGAGGCGCGAGTGTTATTGCAATAGTCAATCGTCGCGGTAGTGATCTCACAACAAAAGCCGATGGAGTTTGTTATACCAGTAGCGGTCGTGATGTGGAAATGTCCGTGGCATCCACAAAAGCCTTTTACGCACAGGTGGCTGCAGGTGCATACTTGGCTATGTCTATTGAGTACATTCGATCACACAAGAGACCATTTGATTCAGGAACGGTTTCCATTATTTCTCACCTGATCGATTTGCCTGGCAAAATGCGAAAAATCCTGAGCGATGAATCACATCAAAAGATCGCTGACACTGCATATCGCACAATCCTTTCGCGGCGTTCCTGGGCTACTGTGGGCAATGGAGCTAACTCGATTGCTGCCCGTGAAATCCGAATTAAATCTTCAGAATTATGTTACAAAGCGATTGCCTTAGATTCCACTGAAGACAAGAAACATATCGATCTTTCATCTGAACCACTCATCGTTGTCTGCGCGACAGGGATGCAGGGTTCTACCGCTGATGATGTTGCTAAAGAAATAGCCATCTATCGCGCACACAAGGCTTGTCCCATTGTCATCACGGATGATAAGAGTGAGCGATTTGATGAAAGCGGAGAAGTCATTCACGTTCCGGAATCACATCCGGCCGTGAGCTTTATCCTCGCTGCAGTAGCAGGACATATTTTTGGTTATGAATCAGCTCGTGCAATCGATGAAACGGCGCGAACATTGCGCGAAGCACGCGGGGCGCTTGCGCTTCTTACACCTGAAGAACTTGAATCTTCATCGGCGATGGCCAAGATTAGAAACATACTTCTCGAACCAGCGAATCATTTTTTTGCACGAATGAACAACAACGAATTCGATGCAATCCTTGATGCCAGTGATGCAACCAACCTCACGAAACTTTATATCGCTCTTACGAGTAACCCTGCGCGGCCAGATCTTCTTCAAGAAAACTGCGGAGGTCTCAAGACCGAGCAAGCTCTCGCTAATTGTGCTGTATCTATCTTGACACGCTGTATCGATCAGCTCACACGCCCTATCGATGCGATCCGTCATCAAGCAAAGACGGTGACTGTGGGAATATCACGCTCGGACGATACACTTCTTCGCTCGCCATCCGTTTCGTATCTTCTTGATGCGGGTGTCGGTCGTGATCTCTTGCAGTACACGGTGATTCGTACGCTTTCTGCGCTCGATGAAATGATCGGTTCGATTACTGGTCATACCCGCTACCAAATTCAAGGTGATGCCGGGTCAGGTGAAGCAACACTTTCTATTATTGAGCAAAAGGGGAGTGCGGCCTCGCTTACTTCACGAGTGACGAGCAATCCGCTTCTTCGAGGCACCAAGAGCCTCACTGCTCGTGAGCAGACCGTGTGGGTAGCGCAAGGGAAAAGCGATGGTCGCAATGTCATACTTGTTCCCGAGATTTCCCGCTCTCAAACCATTGGCCTTACTCTTCTTCATATCGATGTGGATGAATCGATTTCGGTCGCTGCTCGTAAACGAGTTCTTGAAGGATATAAACAACGACTTTTTGCACTGCGGGATGCAGTAACGGAAGTTCAAGATACATTTGACGAAAATAGGCTAGGCGAAATTTCTATTATGGAGCTATTGACTGACCCTGTTGTCGTACTAGCGCAGCGCTGGTTGTAGCAATGATTGTGGGTGTGGGAATAGATATTGTTGACATCGCTCGCATGCGTTTGGCCGTCGAGCGCTCGCCAAAAATCATCGATAAAATTCTTACGGAACAAGAACAAAAAGAATTAGACGTTTTTTGTGACGGGAAAACAACATCTAATGATGTGAGATTTATTGAATCATTATCTGCACGCTTTGCAGCTAAAGAAGCAACGGTTAAATCTCTGGGTCTTTCACTATTTACAGTGGGTCTCCATTCGATCGAGATTAAAAAAAATAATGATGTTCCTTATATTGATTTTCCAACACATAGAACATTTACTAAACGAAGACTTTCATTTACATGTTCGCTCACTCACTCTGGTACCACTGCCGCTGCTGTTGTGATTGCAGAATACAACGACTGAGCCGCTTTTATTGTCGAACCGCAGGCAAAGCCCGACGGTTCTCGCGGTCGCTCCTCCGATCGCTCCCTGTGATTGCAGGGCCAGGCTCTGGTTGTGGAAAACTTCTTTGCAGGGTCAGACCCTGCAAAATAACAAGTGGAGGTAGAGAATGAACAGTCAAGAGGATGTGAATCAATATCGACCTTCTGTTATTTCTATCAGCTTTGATGCGCTCGAGCACAATATCCGTACAATAAAAGAGCTTGTAAAACCCGCACTGCTTGCCATCCCAATTAAAGCAAATGCCTATGGTCATGGAATCCTTCCTCTTGCACGAAAATTATCTGACCTTGATGTGGATATGTTCTGTGTAGCAACAGTCGAAGAGGCTTTGTTGCTTCGGGAAAATGGAATTACCACATCAATCTTCCTTTTGAGTGAGCCTCCTCGTGATGCTATTGAACCTTGCTATCAAGCAGATGTCACATTTACTGTTTATACTACTGGCACGATCGATATGCTTGCATCCGTAGCAACCTCAAACAAACCTGCCCATGTGCATTTAAAAGTTGACACCGGAATGAATCGTGTCGGAATGGAACCGCAAGACACTCTCGATTTTATTCAACGAATCATTGGCCACAAAACGCTTTTTTTCGAAGGTCTCTATACACACTTCGCGACGGCGGAAGATGCAGAGCATCCACTTTGTGATATCCAACTTGAACGATTTGAACATGTTCTCGAAGTTGTCGAGTCTGCAGGTTTAACTCCACCTCTGATTCACGCTGCTAATTCGGGAGCAGCGTTGCGGCTTGCGACAACGCGTTTTTCTATGGTGAGAGTCGGACTTTCAACATATGGTGTATATCCGCATCCCAGTTACGCAGAACTTATTGATCTTCGATTAGTCCTTTCACTCACAACAAAAATTTCCTTTGTGAAAAATGCATATGTGGGAGAAACAATTTCATATGGTGCCCGATATGAGGTAAAGAAAGATACGCGTATCGCAACTCTTCCGTTGGGCTATGGCGATGGAGTTCCTCGTAATCTGGGGTTGCTCGGCGGGAGCGTTATTGTTCAGGGTTCGCGTTGCCCAGTTGTTGGAGCAGTCACTATGGATCAAATGATGATTGATGTGGGTGACCTTCCCGTTTCTGTAGGTGACAAAGTGACGCTTTTAGGAACAGATGGCGATATCACGATTTCGCCTGTGGAATGGGCTGATCTTCTTGGAACCATTTCATATGAAATCTTGTGTGCCTTGGGCGAAAGGCTTGATCGCTCTTACGACTAAAATCTTCTTTCACTATGGCAAACAACCCCTTTAAAGCAGTCGGTATTATTGCTGGTGCTGCCCTTGGTGTTGCTTCCGCAGCATATGGTGCTCAGAAAATCATTGTTCGAACACTTGCCAATACTTCCGTCGATTTCGAATTCTCTGTCGCGGAACAATTTGTCCTGACTACGAGTGACGGAACTCGTCTTGTTCTTTATCGCGATGGACCTCGAGATAAAACAAAGCCAACGATACTTTTTCTTCATGGGTATGCGCTGTGTTCACCGATTTGGGCACACCAATTCGATCTGTTGCGAGATACACATGATGTTATAGCAATGGACTTGCGCGGACACGGCGCTTCAAGTGTTGGGGAAGACGGGATTACTCTCGCTGCTTTCGCTGACGATGTCTACGAGACTATGAACCAACTAGAGCTCGAAGATGTAGTTCTTGTAGGCCACTCCACCGGTGGTGTGATGGCGATGTCGTATCTGAATAGATATGCCGAACATGCATCTCATCATGTTCGAGGGCTGTGTCTTGTTTCAACATTGGCACATCCGCCGTATCATCATATGGAGAACATCTCCGAAGCATTGGCAAAGTTTTCGCTCACAGGACATGCATTTCACTTTCTCTCAGACATTCCCCTCATCGGGTTTCCTTTGGCACGCTATGCCCTGGGTAACAAAGCTTCGAACGCAGTTGTGGAATTTGTTCGTCGCTGTATTGTGTCAACTGACCGCGATGTGTGTATAAAAGTTTTACAGATGCTTGCCGAGTTTAATTTTCTCTCTACGTTGGAACAGTTCGTTGCACCGTCAGCAGTTATTGTGGGAACTTCAGACCCGGTGACACCGCTCAGTGATGCCGAAAAAGTTGCGCGGGCGCTTGGCACTACAGAGATAATCATCAATGGTGTTGGGCATTGCCCCATGCTGGAAAGTCCTGACGAATTCAATACGGCACTAATCGAATTTCTTGACAAAACAGGCGAGTTTTTATAATGGTTCCTGTGCGCATAGAAACACCTCCGGGCTTTGGGACTGATTTTGATAGAACATATACCTCGTATGACGAGATGACTGCAGATGCATTGACGTGTACACGTTGCGATCTTTGTCAGTCTCGAACGCATGTCGTACTCTGCGATGGAGTGCTTACAGCTCGTGTGATGGTGGTGGGGGAAGCGCCCGGTGCGACTGAAGATGAGATGGGTAAGCCTTTTGTTGGAAGATCTGGACAATTACTTATTCGTCTTTTCGAGGAAATCGGTATTTCTCGAGAAGATATTTACATTGCTAATGTTTTGAAATGTCGTCCTCCCGAAAATAGGGATCCTTTGCCTATTGAAATCAAAGAGTGCAGAGCTTTTCTTGAATCCCAGATTGCTTTTGTGGCACCACAAGTAATTGTTCCTGTAGGAAACTTTGCAACACGATTTGTTCTCGATACAAAAGATGGCATTACCAAGTTGCGAGGTAAAGCATTTGTACGTGGCAATAGTGCTGTGATTCCTACTGTCCATCCCGCCTATGTTTTGCGCAATGGACGGAGAGCAGAAGTTGATATGCGAGCAGATCTCGAGGTTGTTCGACAACTTCTCGAAGGATAGTTGACGGAAGTGATTTTTAGACGGGACAATGTTTCCCGAGAGAACATGTCTGAAATGGCTGCTGACTTAGGCGCATTTCTTTGTGGAGGCGATGTCGTCATCCTCATTGGTGACATCGGCGCAGGTAAAACTACTCTGGTTGCTGAAATGGCTCCTCTCCTTGGCGCGCATGTTCAGGTGACATCTCCTACCTTCGCGATTGTCGCGGAGTATGAATTGGCTAATGAATATCAAGGGATCAAGAAAATTATTCACGTCGATACCTATCGTCTTGTCGGAGTCAACGAGCTTTACGATCTTGGTTTTGAAACAATCTTTGCTCCTCATGCTTTGACGATGATTGAATGGGGTGAACGTATCGAAGAGTATATTGATCGAAATCATTTTCGTCTCATTATTGAAGAACAAACGCCTGACACGCGTTCGTTTGTTTTCGAAGTCGTTGGCAATTTAGATAAAGAGAGAAGTTCGCTTCTCGAAAATCGCTTACTCGAGAGTGGTTGGTATCAAAATGTCTAACGTTTTAACCATCGATTCTTCGACGAATGCTGTTGCGGTGGCCTGTGGAAGTTCAGATCGTGATGCTTCGAGTCGATGTGTCGAACAGCGTGCATTTCATTCGGAAAACATTCTTGTTGTGATCGACGAGATTCTCCAGGAACGATCGCTGACCATGAAGGATATAGATGTGATCGGCGTGGGAGTCGGGCCTGGTCTCTTTACGGGTTTGCGCGTTGGGATTTCTGCCGCTCACGCTTTTGCTCACACCCTCGATATACCTTTGGTATATTTTTCTTCCCTCGAACTCACCGCCATATCGTTTGCAGGGTCCCACCCTGTCTGTGGAAAAGTAGTGGTGGCACGCGACGCACGCAGGCATGAACTTTATAGTGCAACATACGAATCTGCACTTCTTCCGACTACGCAATGTACGATTGACACAACGACATTCTCGACACGACTTAATCGTATACATGAAGAAGCCTTGCTTACCCCCGAACAGTTTGTTGAAGCAGTCAATGTGAGTGAAGATACACAAGTATTTCTGGACGATATATCACGCTATGAAGAGTTTTCGCAGTTCACAGAAACATCTCGCTCGCATATTCAACCAGCGAGTATTGATGCTCGATACATGCTCGATCACGTCATCGAAGCAGCACAGGCAGGGATTGTCGCCGATGTCTTTGCTCCTTCTGCGCTCTATATTCGAAAATCGGATGCAGAATTATCCTGGAACATTCAGGAGTCTGTTTCATGAGTTCTGGTATGCGCACCATTCCTATGCATGAACACCATGTCGATGATGTAGTCGCCATCGAATCAGCGACCAGTGCGACACCGTGGTCGGCATCTGTCTTTATCTCAGAAATGAATAGTCCAACGCACATTCTTCTTGTGGCAGTGATTGACAGCAGTCTTCATCCTCATGCAGAAAAAGTGGTGGGGTTTTCTGGTGGACAACTTATTGGTAACGAGCTGCACATCCACTCCCTTGCGGTGGGTACAGAATTTCGGCGGGTGGGAACAGGTACGAATCTCATCCGGAACCTTATCCAGGCGGGAAGCGAACGCGATGCGATCTCGGCCACGCTGGAAGTTCGTGTTGGAAATGAAGCAGCGAGAACTCTCTATGAATCGTTAGGTTTCACGACCGAAGGTATCCGACCTAAGTATTACGTCGACAATGGGGAAGATGCTGCCATTATGTGGCTCCGATCTTTTGAGGGATTGCTATGAATATCCTAAGTATTGAATCATCCTGTGATGAAATGGCTGCAGCAGTTGTTGTCGATGGTGTACAAGTAAAAAGTTCTGTTGTTTCGAGTCAGATCGATGTCCATAAAAAATATGGAGGAGTTGTTCCCGAGCTTGCCGGTCGTCATCATCTTGAACTTGTGAATAATGTTGTGCGCACTGCTCTCGATGAAGCAGAAATGATCTTGGATGACATTGATCTGTTTGCGGGTACGCGCGGTCCTGGCTTGTCTGCTGCGCTTTTAGTGGGAACAACAGCAGCGAAGTCTTATGCCTATGCATTGGGAAAAGACTTTGTTGGTATTCATCACCATGAAGCACACATTCTTAGCGTACTTTTGGAGCATGAAAATGTGGAGTTTCCTTTTATTTCTCTCCTGGTTTCTGGCGGACACACAATGGTTGTCGTCGTCGATGGTCTTGGGAAGTACCGCGTATTGGGGGGGACAATTGATGACGCGGCAGGTGAGGCATATGACAAAGTCGCTCGGCTACTGGGTTTGGGATACCCCGGAGGTCCGCTGATTGACAAACTCGCTGAAGAAGGCGATCGAAAAGCCTTTGATTTTCCTCGTCCGATGAAGGACGATCCTTTCAACATGTCATTTTCAGGTTTGAAGACAGCAGTGAAATATGCGGTGCGCGATAATCCAGATGTAAAAGTGGAAGATATATGTGCGAGCTTTCAAGCAGCAGTCGTGGATTCTCTCATCGCAAAAACTCGTGCAGCAATCACATTGGTCAATAAAGAAACTCAACCGCTACGTGGTGTTTCCATCGGAGGAGGAGTGGCAGCCAATTCGCATCTACGACAACGAATCGAAGAACTCTCTAACGAATTTTCTATTCGTGCTCTCATCCCTGAACGTTCGATGTGCACAGATAACGCAGTGATGATCGGCGTGGCTGCAAAAATCCACTACGAACTGCGTGGGGCAGACACGTTGGCTACAGGTATCGATTCCGGCTGGAAACTGACGGATCTGACGATCCGTCATCCTGAGGACATTAACCCTCTGTTATCCTGAGGAGCCTTTAGGCGACGAAGGATCTCAACAGTGAACTGTTAACGAGAGTTATCACAATCCCGGAATCGAAACACGATCCAGCAGACCACGCTAGAGCAAACACGAAAAAAGCCCCAAGTCCGTTTTCGCCGTATGAGCTGGTTCTACAGGTTGAATGCTGGCCATAAAGCTTGGTAACGTGTTAGCACTCTCACTACGAGAGTGCTAACAGCATATTTATCCGTTTATTTACCTTTTCAGGAGGCCCTGCATGAATCTGCAGCCATTAGAAGATCGAATTGTCGTTCGCCCAGCGGACGCAGAAGAGACAACCGTAAGTGGATTGGTTATCCCTGACTCAGCCAAAGAAAAGCCGCAACAGGGTGAAGTCCTCGCTATTGGACCTGGCCGTATTGGTGATGACAACGAGCGCGTTGCTATGGAAGTAGCCGTGGGCGACACTGTTGTTTATTCTAAATATGGCGGAACTGAAATTACAGTTGATGGGGAAGATCTATTGATTCTTTCTTCACGCGACGTACTTGCAAAGTTCCCTGCATAATATTTTTGATCGAGAGGCGATCGTCTCCTTTGCTCCCATGCTGAAACGCAACGTACGCAAAGAAAACGATCGCCTCTCTTCACGTCTTCTGTCAACTTTGCCCGTACGGGCGTGGCGGCGAATAGCAGAGGATCTTCTGTCTGTCATCCTGAGTGCAACGAAGGATCTAGATTCCTCGCAGGCTCGGAATGACTGAGGGGTGTGAAGTGTGAGTAGTAGCGAGTCTTTTTTTCGAGAGAAGTACAACGCTCTACCGCGGCCGGAACGTTGGATGCCGGGACCTCCCTCTCCTTGGTCAAATATTCTCCCAACCGAACGCTCTTTAAAAATCTCCGAACTTCAGAAGTATATTTATAGAGAAAATGATAAAGAATTTCGTTTAAATGAGATCTCACGCAATGAACTCTCTGAAGTTGAGCTGGAAAATCTTGGAGACAATGACATTGCGACAAAACCTGCAGCAGTTCTTGTTCCTCTGATCACAAATGTCGCCGGAGACGAAATCGATTCGATCATCCTGATGACACGCACGATGACCGTTTCGCATCACAAGGGGCAAGTGTCGTTTCCTGGAGGTATGGTGGAAGTTTCTGATGAAGATGTTGTGCAGACGGCATTGCGCGAAACTCAGGAAGAAACAGGAATTTCCCCCGAAAGCTTCGAAATTATGGGAACACGATCGCCCACGCATACCCGTTCGCGCAATGGAATAATCACTCCTGTGCTGGCTACCTGTGATGTATCGGTAGTCTCTCAATTTGATCCAAGCTCAGGGGAAGTAGATACGTTGCATGTTGTTCCCGTTGCGGGCTTGCTGGCTCCCGATTCCTATGTGTCTGAGCTCTGGGATTTTCCCACAATGTCAGCGACTATCCATATGTACTTTGTTCGTGATACAAATGGACTCCCTGTCTTCATTTGGGGGGCAACGGCACACATTCTGACCGATGTTCTCCATTGTTTGAATTCCGGTACATTCCATTAGAATGACACGATCATTATTTGCTGGGTTAAGAAAAGTGGGCGTTAGTGGAAGTTGAAATTGGTATAGGAAAATCGGGTCGTCGGGCGTATGGTTTCGATGACATTGCAATTGTTCCCTCACGCCGAACACGTGATCCCGAAGATGTCGACATCACATGGGAAATCGATGCTTACCAATTTGGTCTTCCCGTCATCGGTGCAGCAATGGACGGCGTCATGTCTCCAGGGATCGCAATTCAAATGGGCGAACTCGGCGGCTTGGGATGTTTAAACCTCGAAGGTCTTTTCACGCGCTATGAAGATCCAGAAAAAGTTTTAGAAGAAATTGCAGACTTAGAAGCCGACAAAGCAACTCGTCGAATGCAAGAACTGTACCAAGAGCCAGTCAAGGGTGAACTCATTACTGAGCGTATTCGCCAAATTAAAGATGCAGGAGTTACTGCATGCGCGTCACTGACCCCGCAAAAAGTCGACGAATATCTGAAGTATGTGACTGCTGCAGATCTTGATATCTTGGTCATCCAAGGAACCGTTGTGAGCGCCGAGCATGTGTCCAAAACAGGCGCCACGCTCGATCTCACCAAATTTATTCGCGAACTCGAAATCCCTGTATTTGTGGGTGGTTGCGCAAGTTATTCGGGTGCCTTGCACTTGATGCGTACAGGAGCTGCAGGAATTTTGGTCGGTGTAGGCCCAGGCCATGCCTGTACCTCTCGTGGAGTTCTCGGAATCGGTGTTCCTCAAGCTACTGCAATCGCTGATGCAGCAGGAGCTCGTATTCGTCACTTGGATGAAACGGGCGTGTACGTTCATGTCATTGCTGACGGTGGAATGCGCCTCGGAGGTGACATCGCAAAAGCAATTGCTTGCGGTGCGGATGCCGTCATGATTGGTTCTCCACTTGCAGCAGCAACAGATGCTCCTGGTAAGGGTTATCACTGGGGAATGGCAACTTTCCATCCATCTCTTCCTCGCGGTGCACGCGTGTACGCGGGTCAAAAGGGAACACTGAAAGAAATTCTTGTTGGCCCAGCAACAGAAAACGATGGGTCATTGAACTTATTTGGTGCGTTGCGAACCTCAATGGCAACAACAGGCCACGCCACATTGAAAGAATTCCAAAAGGCAGAAGTCATGGTTGCGCCGAGCTTACAAACCGAAGGTAAAGCTCTTCAAAATGCACAACAGATCGGGATGGGCAAGAAGTCGTGACCATAAGCGCACATGTACCCGAACAAATTGTCCTTGTAGTTGATTTTGGCGCTCAATACGCCCAACTGATTGCGCGCCGCGTGCGCGAAGCACATGTATATTCGGAAATCGTTTCACGAAAAATTACAGCGCAAGATGTTCGAGCAAAAAAGCCTGCTGCCATCATCCTGTCTGGCGGACCAAAGTCGGTTCATGAAGATGGCGCACCGCTACTTGATCAAGAAATCTATGATCTCGGTATTCCTATCTTGGGAATTTGTTACGGCGCACAACTGATTGCAAAACAATTAGGTGGGGAAGTAGCAAAAACAGGATCAGGCGAATACGGTCGCACAGAATTATCCGTACTCAATTCTTCACTACTTCTTCACGATCTCGATGCACAGCACACGGTGTGGATGAGTCACTTCGATACAATCACAAAAGCCCCCGAAGGCTTTCTTGTAAGTGGCACAACGTCAAATACGCCCGCTGCTGTTATGGAAAATGCAGAGGCAAGTATTTTCGGGGTGCAATTTCACCCTGAAGTAAAACACACTCCCAATGGTCAAGAAATTCTCAAACGTTTTCTTTACGAGGGCGCACACTGTGCACCTACGTGGACGAATTCCACCATCATTGACGATTCTGTTGCTGCCATACAAGAACAAGTTGGATCAAGCAAAGTTATTTGTGCGCTTTCAGGTGGTGTTGATTCTTCCGTGGCCGCAGCTCTCATGCATAAGGCCGTAGGAGATCAACTTGTATGTGTGTACGTGGACACGGGCATGATGCGTCACGGAGAATCTGAGCAGGTCGAAAAAACTTTTCGCGATCAATTCAAGATAGATCTCATTCATGTTAAGGCGCAAGACCGATTCCTCGAACAACTCAAAGGTGTCACCGAACCAGAAGAAAAACGCAAGATTATCGGTGAAACATTTATCCGTATCTTCGAAGAAGTAGAAGACGATATTCAAGACGCAAAGTTTCTTGTGCAAGGAACGCTGTATCCTGACGTAATTGAATCAGGTAATGATGATGCTTCAACAATTAAAAGTCATCACAATGTCGGCGGTCTTCCTGAAGACATGAAGTTTGAACTCGTTGAACCTTTGCGCAACTTGTTTAAAGATGAGGTTCGTGCAATTGGAGCTGAGCTTGGTTTGCCTGAAGATATCGTATGGCGTCAACCTTTCCCTGGCCCCGGCTTGGCTGTGCGTATCGTTGGTGACATCACGCTTGAGCGTCTCGAAATTGTGCGTGCTGCAGACTTTATTGTGGTGGAGGAAATCCGTCGTGCAGGATTGTATCGAGAGATCTGGCAGAGCTTCGCTGTATTACCCACTATCAAGAGTGTGGGTGTGCAAGGAGACGAACGAACATATGCTTATCCCATTATTATTCGTGCAGTGACCTCTGATGATGCCATGACCGCAGATTTTGCTCGCATAGATTTCGATATCCTCGAAAAAATCGCGAATCGTATTATTAATGAAGTTCCTGGTGTGAACCGCGTGGCATACGACGTTACCTCGAAGCCCCCCGGCACTATCGAGTGGGAATAATCCGCTGTTCTTGCAGTTAGGGTTGTCCCTTGGAAAAACGGAGAAATACAGAGAATCTCACATGAGATTTCTCATACGTTTTCCAAGGGGCGGCCCTCCCCTTAAAACAACTAAACAGCAGCAGTTCGTTCAGTTGTACCGAGTCTTATAGCCTAAACCTGCGTGGACATCCCATCTCCAACTACACTGCAATGCATATATTCACACAGTGAAAGAGGTTGTCCCATGACACGAAACCGATTATTTGTTACCTGTGCCTGCGCACTTGTTCTTGTTCTCTCTTTGGGCGCATGTGGTTCAGATTCTAAGAAGGAATCTTCTGACAGTAAGTCCGAGGAACGCAAGTCAGTGAGCTCTTCGAGTGGTAAGAGTGATTTTGTGAAAGATGTTGCAAAAGTATGTCAAGGAATTGATCGAGAAGTCTTCGACGAATTGTCTAATTCAGATATTGCTGGCGATCCTGACGCATTCCAAGAAGCATTGAAGAACGGTGAAGATGAGCTCGATAATGTGATTTCTGATCTTGAAGATATCGATCCTCCATCAAAGTTTTCCGATGACTGGGATACATTCCTCGATGATTTTTCTGCAATGAGGGACGCGTATCCACAACTTGGTGAAGGGATGGCATCACTCACTCGACTCGCTACAGATTCTCAATCGACAGACCCAGCAACTGCGCAGGCTGCACAAACGCAAATGATTGAAGTTCAAGCTGATTTGCAAGAATTAGTTGAAGACTTATCTCAACGTGGAGAAGAAATAGCAGCTATTGCAGATCGCCTTGGCTTAGAAGATTGTAATTTAGATTAGTTCCATCTGAGCGTCACTTGGAAACAAACCAGGTTTGCACCCAGATGGCGCTGTTCTAGCTACATAACGGCCTGAAACCCTTGTATAAAGAGCTGCATTGGCGGGTGTTGCCTCCTGGGATCTATACTTTTACACTAAATGTGTAAAGGTTCCGTTCTGCGATGATTAAATTTCCTACTTCGAATAGTTGGTGGATTTTTGATGATACACATTTACGCTTTAGAAAAATTCCTCGTGATATGAATCCTGATGCATTCGTACTTGATGGCGATTGGCAGAAATATGCAGATCTTGAGATTGACGCAGATAATTCCGCATTCACAGTATTTTTAGATGAAGAAAAGACTCGTCTTTTGCGAGGCTATATCGAGTCCGCTGATTCTGAACAGGACCTGGACAAGGATATTGTCGCATCTGACGCCTAAATTATTGGCGTGACTTTTCCCGCAAACGTTTTCGCAGCAACAGTACTGCCCGATATTGACGACACCTCAGATAAGCGCAACCCGCTCGACCACATTCTCGATTCCCTGAACGATTCTCAACGCGAAGCCGTGACGTACGGTAATGGGCCCCTTCTTGTAGTTGCCGGTGCCGGTTCGGGAAAAACGAGAGTGCTGACTCGACGCATTGCCTATTTGATTGCGCAGGGCGGTGTTTCACCATACGAGATTCTTGCTATTACCTTTACGAATAAAGCTGCTGCGGAAATGGTGGAGCGCGTAGCACAGGTTGTAGGTCCGATTGCCTCCCGAATGTGGGTTTCTACCTTTCACTCAGCGTGCGCGCGAATTCTCCGAATGGATGGAGAAGCCGTCGGGATTAAAAGTGGGTTCTCTATTTATGATGTGTCAGATTCCACGCGTCTTGTTGACTATGCCCGGCGCGATATTGGGGCTGACTCCAAGCGTTTCACAGCCAAAACTTTGCAGCGGACGATTTCTTCCATGAAAAATGAACTGATAACACCAGCTCAGGCTTTAGAACGTGCCGAGATGGATACTCAAGTCACCATTGCTAAAGTCTATGCAGAATACGAGCAACGTCTTCGTGCGGCGAATGCCGCCGATTTCGATGATCTACTTGTGAAGTGTGTGGAATTACTCCGCGATCACGATCACGCACGAGATAAATATCAAAATCGATTTTCGCATGTTCTCGTCGATGAATTTCAAGATACCAACATGGCACAGTCTGAACTTGTGAATCTCTTATCTCAGAAAAACCGCAATGTCACAGTTGTCGGTGATGCTGATCAGTCCATCTATAAATTTCGTGGTGCAGATCATCTCAATATGGAACGATTTGAGGAAAGCTACCCCGATACTCACGTAGTGATTCTGAATACGAATTATCGTTCGACGGAGAACATTTTGGCTGCGGCAAATGCTGTTATATCGAACAATTCTTCACGACATAAAAAAGAATTGATCTCCGACAAAGGTGAAGGTGAACCGATCACGGTTTACTATGCAAATAGTGATCGCAACGAAGCCCAACATGTGGCAGATACCATCGGAAAATTGATGATGACACAATCGCTCGACACAATTGCTGTTTTTTATCGCACGAATGCGCAATCACGACTGATCGAAGAGCGTCTCATTCGTCTTGGCATTTCATACCGTATTATCGGCGGGACGAAGTTTTTTGAACGGCGTGAAATCAAAGATGCGATTGCCTACTTGCGTGTCTTTGCTAACTCTTCCGACGAAGCTTCGTGGCGTCGCATAATTAATGAACCCAAACGGGGTATCGGTGATACTTCAATTTCCAAAATTGCGGCCTTTGCGCGAATGCACGACATCTCCTTCCGGCAGGCCTTAGAGCGGGTCTACGAAATAGGCTTGTCAAAGAAGGCTTCTCAAGCCGCATTAGGTCTCTGTTCATTGTTTGACGTCGCAGCCAATGGGGAGCGAATCAATGTTGCTGACATTGTGGACCATCTTCTCCATGCATCGGGCTATATCAAGATGCTTGAAGAAGAAAACTCGTTTGAATCCCAAGGCCGGTTGGAGAACCTCATTGAACTTGTTTCTCAAGCGCGAGAGTTTGATGTTGCTATTGATGTGAAGTGGAAAGATCAAAGAGAAAATGTTGCACAAGTATTTGATGGGCAGGCAGATTCCGTTGCACGTGTTTTTGCCGAAGAAGACGAACGCTTGCTTGATCCTGAATCACCGCATGATCGCGTCGGAGCATTTCTTGAAGCGGTTTCTCTGTTGGCAGAGTCAGATCAAGCCAATGCGAATGATGAAGCAGTGACCTTGATGACTCTTCATACGGCCAAAGGACTTGAATATTCCACTGTGTTCATTGTGGGGCTCGAAGAAGGATTGTTTCCTCATGAACGCTCTATGGGCGATGTGTCTGAGCTCGAAGAAGAACGACGACTTTGCTATGTCGGTATTACCCGAGCAAAAGATCGACTGTTTTTAAGCTGTGCCCTGTCACGAATGACCTATGCCACCCCCGATTACTTTTCACCCAGCCGATTTTTGAAAGAAATACCAGCGGAACTAGTAAAGGCAATCCAGGATAAAGATTCCCCCAGCGAATTCATGAGTTCTCGTCAGCCTTCGGGCGCGACCTCGTCGTCGCGTTCTCGATATTCGCAGGTATATGACGATGTGATCTTTGATGATATTGATCCCGATGATGAACTGGGTGCCGGACGAATAATTGGGGGAAGTTCGGGTTTTGCGACATCAGCACGTGTACGATCTCGTATTTGGGGTGATGTGAAAGATGAGGATGAGGACTCTGAAGCGCTGAGCTCAGTTGATGAAGTAAATGAATTAGAAAGTTCATTTGATGTCACGCCTTTTGTGTTGGGTGTTCATGTTCATCATGATAAATATGGCCAGGGGACTGTCACTAACGTAGAAGTCCATCGAAATGGCGATACTGCGATTACGGTGAGTTTTCCGAGTGATAAGACCAGAACATTCATGGCTTCACTCGATCCTCCGTTGACGCTTATCTGATTCTGATTTCTTCAACTGTCATCCTGAGAGCACATACGTCATCCTGAGTGCAGCAAAGGATCTTTAGCTGCAACACTGGGTGAAAACTTTTCATCTGATCGATTTGAATGAGCAACACTGGCCTATTAGAATGTCTCGAATGACCGTTTTAGGAAGAGATCACCCAGAAGATGTAAGAACATGGATGGAACTTCAACATGGTCAATGGGTAACGCCAACCGAAATTCAGCGAGCTATTCTCAATCACTGGGGAATCACTGATGTCGTTATCGGTGAGAGAATGGCAACAGGTGAAGCAACTGAAGTGTACCGCGTGCACAAAAGGCCTACCGAAGGCCAGGATGACGGACTTTTAGGCTATCTCAGGATTGCTAATCATGGTGGTCTGAACGATGCGGAAATTATATTAATGGAGGCATGCCGTGCTGCAGGCTTGCCCAGTGTGGAATTATTACATTCTTCTCCATATCAATTACGCAACGGTCAAATATCGTCTGATCTGGGCGCAACTTTCCTTGCTCCAGCGGTAGGTCTAAACCTTGCTGAGGCTATTGAGCAAGGTACCTACGACATTGAAGTAATAAATACGGCGTTGCGTAATGCGGGCGCGTTGCTAGCTCACATTCATAGTTTACCTGATGTTAATGTCGGTGTTGCTCAAGCGGTCGAGCGGGGTTTGGCGAGAAGTCAGAGAGATGATTTTAGTCGTGACTTAGCTTTTCTTCGAAGGACGATGCAGTACATTCCAGAAGCAACTCCTCTTTTACAACACATTAAACAAGCAGCACGTGATCATAAAGCAGGACTTGCGGATATACAGAGCAAATATCCACGCGCATTGGTGCATGCCGACTTTGATCCGAAGCATCTTTTCTTTGATCCATTGACTGGCGATATTACATCTCTTATCGATTTTGGCGGTGCACACGTAAATGTTGCGCATGCCGATTTCTTTCATTGGAAAACATTTTCTCCTATGACGTACGAGGTTTTTCTTGATGCTTATCTCGATGAGAGATTTGGCTTTGACTTAATTGATGCGCAAGAATTCGAAGCTGAAATTGACTTGGCATATGCGGCTTGTAATTTAAGGTCAGCATGTGTACGGATGGATCAGCTGCTTGTAAATGAAGCAGTAGGCCATTTACATAATTGTGCAAGCGCTTGTGATCGTATTGCGCCCAGGGTAAAGGTACCCACAGCATCTGAAGGTGCCCTGTCCTATTAATATGATTCAAGTTACCATTACTTTTTGACTAAAAAGGCCAGATGTCGATAGAATGTCTTGAATGACCGTTTTAGGAAGAGACCATGAAGATGATATTGCTCTTTTTTTCAGAAGCCAACATCGTATATGGACAACTCAAAAAGGTGCACGTAAGAAGATTCTCGCAAGTTGGGGGATAAAAAACTTTTCTATAGGGAAACGAATTGCTACCGGTGAAGCGAGCGAGGTTTACCCTGTTAACGATAAATCAACTAAAAAATTGTTGGGTTATTTACGAATTGCTCATCGGGGAGCAGGGAGTCGTAACGGATGCGAAGTCACTCTTATGAAGGCTTGCGACGAGGCAGGTTTGCCCAGTGTGCGATTATTGCATTCTGCGGATTTGTCACGGGCAAATGGTAAATCCCCTATTGAAGGAGCAATAACCTTTGTAGCCCCTGCACGTGGAATGAATCTTCAAGAGGCCATTTTGATGCCGGGTATAGCTCAAGGGCTCATTCGAAATGCAGTTCATAATTCAGGCATTTTTCTCGCAGAGATGCATTTGCTCAGAGACCGCGATCCTGCAGTGGAAAAAATGGTAAGTAAATTTTCATATGCAGAAGCCTCAACTCAACTGGGTAAATTTTTTAATAAAGCAAGAAAAACGTTACGGCGTTTAGATGAGACTAAAGAACAATTCGCAGCTATCGACGACGCTTTCCTCCAGGTATGGGAAGGGCTTGCACGTCTTTATCAAGAATATCCTCTTGTTTTAATACATTCCGATCTTGAACCGAAACATGTTTTCTTTAATATCAATCGGGGTGAGCTTCTAAATGTGATTGATTTTGGTAGCGCGCATGTCAATATTCCACACTTCGATTTGCTCAACTGGAAAACTTTTTCGCCGGAAACATTCGACGAATTTGCCCAATCATATCTCGATGCCCGATTTGGAAGTGACTACGAGAGAGCATCGCACTTCATGGAGGAACTTGATTTTGCGGAGACTGTGTGGCAATTAGATTGGGCGCTCTATCGCATGGAGCACCTCCTCGTTGCTGAAGCATGCGGGCATGTGCAATTGGCGGGCGAAGCATGTCGCCGCATTATTGCAAGAGATTTACAACCACATCGAGATTTGGGACATCCGTAAAGAGTATTTCTGTACTGATTTTCGATTCTTTCTTCCCGCTCGAGTAGCGTAAGGACTCGCATTTCCTAATAAATATCGTTTCGTACGAGGAGCACAATGGATCTTTTGGAATATCAAGGTAAGGAGCTTTTTGCTACCTTTGACATCCCCGTTAGCGCTGGTAAAGCGGTCACGGATGTTGATAGTGCAGTAGTAGCGGCTAGCGAAGTGGGATATCCCGTTGTCGTTAAGGCCCAGGTACTTGTTGGTGGCCGCGGAAAAGCGGGCGGTGTCAAACTTGCTACCAATGAAGACGAATGCCGCGAACACGCCACAAACATTTTGGGTCTCGATATCAAAGGCCATATTGTCAAAACAATCTGGATCGAACATGCGAGCGATATCGAAAAAGAATATTACGCAAGTTTCACACTTGATCGTGCAGCAAAAAAGCATCTCGGTATGCTCTCGGCAGAGGGTGGAGTCGAAATAGAGATAATCGCAGAAGAGAATCCTGATGCAATTGCAAAGATTTGGATCGACCCTTTCATTGGATTAACCAGAGAGCAATGCACAGTATGGGTCAACGATGCCAACCTAGATGAAGAAGCACGAGCTGGCTCCGTCGACATCTTGATGAATCTTTACAGGGCATACGTTGAAGGCGATACTGACCTGGCTGAAATCAATCCATTGATTCTGACACCAGAAGGTAAGGTTCATGCACTGGATGCCAAAGTGACGCTTGATGAAAATGCTGAGTTCCGTCATCCTGAATGGGCAGCTTATGAAGGAACGCAAGAACTCGATTCGCGCGAACTCATGGCAAAGGAAAAAGGTCTTAATTACATTGGTCTCGATGGAGAAATCGGAATCATTGGCAACGGTGCGGGTCTCGTGATGTCGACTCTCGATATTGTCAACCAAGTGGGCGGTCGTCCAGCGAACTTTTTGGATGTGGGTGGTGGCGCCGGTGCTGACCTTCTCGCGAATGCAATTGAAGTCGTCAACAGTGATGAAAAAGTAAAAGCAATTTTCTTGAACATCTTTGGTGGAATTACAAAATGTGATGATGTTGCCAACGGGGTTGTTGAAGCTACATCACGCGTGAATCTCACTTCTCCCATTGTTGTTCGTTTAGATGGAACAAACGTAGAAGAAGGTCGCGCAATCTTGGCTGCAAATCCCAATCCAATGGTGGTATCAGCTCCGACCATGCTCGACGCTGCGCGCAAAGCTGTTGAATTATCGGTTAAGGCCGAGGAAGGTTAGCGATGAGTATTTTTGTTGATAAAGACACAAAAGTTATTTACCAAGGACTCACCGGTTCGCAAGGGCACTTCCATGGAATGCGTAATAAGGAATACGGAACGCAGGTTGTTGCAGGAACAAACCCTAAAAAAGCAGGTACGGATGTTGAAGGTGTTCCTGTATATGGAACAGTTGCCGAAGCGAAAGCAGCAACAGGCGCTACCGCGAGCTGTATTTTTATCCCTGCTCCTGGAGTTAAAGGGGCGGTGCTCGAAGCAGCAGAAGCAGGAATTGAATTCATTGTCGTTATCACGGAAGGTGTTCCGAGTCACGACGAAGCCCAGTTTTACAACCAAGTAAAAACAGAACATCCGAACACGTTTATTCTTGGTCCTAACTGTCCTGGAATCATTACGCCGGGTGAATGTAACATAGGAATTATTCCTGGACAGATTGCACTCGCGGGTGGACCCGTCGGTGTTGTTTCTCGTTCCGGAACTCTGACCTACCAAGCCGTTCATGAACTCTCACAACGAGGTATTGGTCAAACCACGTGTGTGGGTATTGGGGGGGACCCTGTTCCCGGCGTGACACACATTGATTGTTTGGAGCGATTTGAAGCTGACCCAGATACCAAGGCTGTTATCTTGATTGGTGAAATTGGTGGTTCTGCTGAAGAAGATGCAGCGCAATTCATTGCCAACAAAATGACGAAACCTGTTGTTGCTTACATTGCGGGTGTTACAGCACCTGCGGGAAAGAAAATGGGCCATGCCGGCGCAATCATTTCTGGAGGTAAGGGTACAGCACAAGGCAAGATGGATGCGCTTACGGCTGCTGGAGCAACCGTAGTGATGAACCCAACGGAAATTGGTGCTGCAATGGCAGACGTGATCGCAGGCTTTACACCATAGGGTTGGACCTTGGAAACGAGATTTTGTGCGACGAGCTGTAGTCCAAGGTCCGGCCCTCCCGGGAAGCACCGAAAGTAGCAGCAGTTCGTTCAGTCATCGCCGATATTTTGGTGGCGATTGTCTAAAGTTGTACTTCATATTGTCGAAAGATGCCTATGAACGATACGCCTGACATTTCAGATGCCCAGGAGCAAGAAGACGGAGCCACGCCACCTCCTAGGGCAATGCCCATAGACCCTGAGGTCGGAGCGTATTATTCCAATCTCCAAAACACTGGAGTTTCTGCCCAAAAAACTGATGGGTTTGCTATTACTTCGCTTGTCTTCGGACTTATTCCGTGTGGACTTATTTCCGGGCTATGTGCAGTCATTTTTGGGGTAAAGGCTCAGCGACGAATAAAAAAAAGCAACGGAGCTACCAAAGGAGAGGGTTTAGCTCGTGCCGGGATCATACTTGGTTCGATACAACTTGTTGCCATCTTTATCTTCCTTATTGTTGATATGATCGATTTACTGAACACTGGATTGTGAGATATGACAGACGACAACGAAACTCCGAACGAAAGTAACGAACTGCCTTCGGCTGAATCGTCCGATGCACCTCATATTCCGCCGCCGAGCCCGTATGCTCAGCCGACTCAACCGCCTCCACCTCCTCCGCCTGTGGAAGTATCGCCGCCACCTCCACCGCCGCCGCCCATGGAACCAGTTGCCCCCCAGATGGGAACGTATTATTCCAATCAACAGGGCTATGTGGTTTCTGGCCCCAAGAACGATCCTTTTGCAGTTACCTCGATGGTCGTGGGAATCGTGGGTGTGCCGCTGTCTTGTTGTTGCACGCCTTTATCTTTCGTTTTGGGGATCATTGCAACAGTTTTTGGTGCACTATCCATGTCGAAAATTAAGAAGATGCAAGGTCAACTGGGCGGACAAGGAATGGCAGTTGCAGGACTGGTTTTGGGAATTTGTGTAATTGGGCTATCGATTGCCTCCTTTGCATTCGGTGTTGTCAACTACACCGCAGACCTGGGCTAGCGTCACATTTACTTCTGCATTATTTCGCATTTTCACTGCGAAATGTGAGAGCATGAATACTTGAATTCACCTCATGCGTCCGGCTCTGCAGTAAATATCGCAGTACTCGTTTCCGGCTCGGGAACGAATCTTCAAGCCATCATCGATGATGGAATTACTGTTGCCCTTGTGCTGTGCGATCGTCCTGACATTCCTTCAATTGATCGGGCGAACAAAGCGGGAATTGAATTCTGTGTTGTGGATCGATCACTCTACAAGGGTAGACGCGAAGAGTTTACCCAAGCTGTTGTTGGTGAACTTGAAGCTCGCAATATTGACCTTGTGGTGATGGCGGGTTTCATGACAATTTTGACCCCTATTCTTTTTGAAAAATTTGAGGGATGCGTACTTAATATTCATCCGAGTTTGTTGCCTGCGTTTACGGGTACACATGGTCGAGGGACAATGACTGCTACTTTGGAATCTGGTGTCAAGGTAACGGGTGTTACTGTTCATATTGCTACCGCAGATGTGGACGCAGGGCCTATTCTCGCGCAGGAGTCTGTCGAAGTATTAGAAAATGATGATGAAGATTCACTGCACGAGCGAATACAAAAAGTTGAGCATCGAATATATCCTCAAACAATTCGCCAATTTTGCGCCCAACATTTTAATAATCAAGAATAACGAAAGGCCCCGTAATGACCTTCCCTGTAAAGCGAGCACTTATATCCTGTTTTGATAAAACAGGAGTTGTCGATTTTGCGCAAAGTCTGCATAGCTTGGGTATCGATATCGTTTCCTCTGGAGGAACGGCAGTTGTAATCGCCGAAGCGGGCATTCCTGTAACCACCGTCGAAGACGTCACGGGCATGCCAGAAATGTTGGATCATCGCGTTGTGACTTTGCATCCAAAAATTCACGGCGGAATTCTGGCCGATCTCGATAAAGAAAACCATCACAAAGACATGGAAAAGTTTGGCATTGAAGCTTTCGGGCTCGTTGTTGTGAACCTGTATCCCTTTGTTGAAAAACCAGGAATAGAAACCATCGATATTGGTGGCCCAGCAATGATTCGTGCAGCGGCAAAAAATAATGCCTTTGTCGGTGTGGTAACGAATCCTCGCCAGTATGCTGACGTCCTCGATGATCTCAAGAACAACAATAACGAATTAAGCGACGCACTTCGTTGGCGTTTAGCGCGTGAAGCATACGTGCTCACTGCTTCGTTTGATGCGGCCATTGTTGAATGGATGAATAACCAAGATTCCGGCAAGTCTGGCGAATTGCCAGAAGAGATCATTATCTCACTGAAGAAGCGTACCGATCTTCGCTATGGAGAAAATCCTCATCAGCAAGCTGCGCTTTATGATTATGTCAATCACGAGACATCATGGCCGCAGTCCATGGTGGTTCATCAGGGTAAAGAGCTCAGTTACATTAACTATCTTGATCTGCAATCTTCGTGGTCATTGGTGAACCAATTTGATGGTCCTTCCTGTGTGATCGTCAAGCACGCGAATCCTTGTGGGGTAGCGAGTGCTGGCAATATATTTGATGCTTACGGTCGAGCATTTGCATGTGATGATGTCTCTGCCTTTGGTGGAGTAGTGGCGATTAATGGTGAGATTGATGAAGCAACAGCGAACGCTGTTACCGATGCGTTTACTGAAGTCGTTATTGCTTCCAGTATCTCTGATGCTGCAATGGAACTTTTTTCTCAGAAGAAAAACCTCCGTGTTATTACCGCTGACAAGCCCAATAAATTGGGATGGGATATTAAACACATCGATGGAGCATTTCTTGCACAAGACGCCGATGACTTTACTGATAATGAATCCGCATGGAAAGTAGTCACCACACGCGAACCTACTGATGCGGAAATGGCTGAAGCAAAGTTTGCTTGGACTGTGTGCGCAGGAACATCCAGCAATGCAATTGTATTGACAAATAATTGTCAAGCAGTGGGGATTGGCGCAGGTCAGCAAAGTCGTGTTCATGCAGCTGAAATTGCAGCGAACAAGGCGGGGGATCGAGCCCAGGGCGGTGCATGTGCATCCGATGCTTTCTTTCCTTTTCGCGACGGAATTGATGCAGCAGTCGCTACCGGTGTGACTGTCGTGATTCAGCCCGGAGGATCTATGCGCGACGACGAAGTCATCGAAGCGGCTAACGAACACGGCATTGCCATGATCTTTACCGGGACCCGCCACTTCCGACATTAGACCTGAATTTAGGGTTGTTCCTGGTGCCAGGAGCGTAGCGACTGAGCAGCAGGTGCGACCCTCCCCATAAGCAACGCATCTACAGCAGTTCGTTCAGTTGTATCGCGACTCGTGGTCCGCAGGTACGGCCCTCCCCTAAATCAACTGTGTTGCAGCAGAACGTTCAGTTGTTTCGAGGTTTTCCATTTGTCATCCTGAGTGCAAAGAAGGATCGAGATTCCTCGGCCAACGCCTCGGAATGACATGCCGTTACGAATTAGCATAGAGATATGGCAAAAATCCTCAGCGGCACCGAATTTCTCGAAGCAGAAAAAGCACGTCTTCGCGATCGAATTATGCGGCTAAATCGGGCTCCGGGATTAGGAACAATTCTTGTGGGTGCCGACCCTAACTCTCAAAGTTATATTCGTCATAAGCATCAGGCCTGTGCTGATGTGGGAATTGTTTCTCATCATGTGGAGTTAGCAGAATCATCTACGCAGCAAGAAGTCATTGCAGCGATTGAAGCCATGAATAACGACGAGGATGTCGATGCATTCATTGTGCAGTTGCCTCTTCCCCAGCAATGCAATGAAGAACAAGCGCTGCTCGCGATTGATCCTGTTAAAGATGCTGATGGATTACACCCCGTGAATTTAGGAAAATTAGTGATGGGAGTTGATGCTCCTCGCCCGTGTACTCCTTTGGGTATTCAAGCTTTGTTGAAAGACAACGGAATTGACCTTACTGGTAAGCATGTTGTGATTGTTGGCCGCGGACTCACGATTGGTCGTCCGCTAGCCAATCTTTTAACTCTCAAAGAAGCTGGTGCGAATGCAACGGTGACCGTTGTTCATACGGGCACGCCAGATATTGCTCAGTACACCCGCGATGCAGATGTAGTGATCGCAGCAGTGGGTGTTCCCGATGTCATTACACCCGATATGGTCAAAGATGGAGTCGTGCTTGTATCGGCGGGAATGACATTTGGTGAAGGTCGCCGGCTCATTCCTGACATCTCCGAAGGGTGTGCAGACAAGGCGTCTTTCATTACTCCGCGTATTGGGGGAGTGGGTCCCACGACAATCGCAATGCTTTTGCGCAACACCGTGACTGCAGCAGAAAAAGCCAACCGTTAAAGATTAGTGGCTTCCTTGACCGGGGCAATTGTATGTTCACGTTAGATTGCTTTGCTATCCATTCCACATGATTTATACCAGCGACTATGTGATGTGCCTCGGGTAGGCTTTTTCAGTGGCCGTTTTAAATGATACAGAAATCGAAGCTTTTATCAGTGATGGATTTGTTTGCGTTCGTGAAGCGATTCCGGCCGGCATAGTTTCTGAGTGCCAAAATGAAATCTGGCAATTGATTACTGAGAGCAATCCGTCAATCGTTCGCGACGATCCCGAGACGTGGACGGAACCCTTTATTCGTATCTATGGTTCTGATGCTCCATGTATGCGCGCAGCTGCGAATACAGAACGACTTACGGCAACTTTTGATCAACTTGTGGGAGTCGGAAATTGGAAACCGCGAACTGGTATCGGAACCTTCCCCATTCGTTTCCCTGAACGACCTGACATGAACTCCCAAGAAGCGCGGGCAGACGGGTATCACATTGATGGAAGCTGGCTTGTTCCCGAAAAAGATCGTCACGACATTGAACTCCAGAAATACCCATACGGAGTGAATCTATCTTCTGATGGCCGTGCATTATTGATTCTTTTTTTGTTCTCCGACATGGAAACTCAGGCCGATGCGCCTCCTATCATCAAGAGAGGTTCGCATTTAGACATCGCGCGTGAGCTAGCTGACTATGAACATGAAGTTGTTAGTGGCGTCCGTATGGTTGAACGTCTCGATTTGGCTCGTTATGAAACAGTTCATGCGACAGGAAAAGCAGGGGATGTATATTTGCTCCATCCTTTTACAGTGCATAGGGGGCAGCTCTGCGTGGGAGATCACCCTCGCATTCTCGCCCAACCTGAACTTCCTCCAGCACATACTCCGGCATATAACCTTCATCGAACCGATGAGAAATATGCGCCAGCAGAACAAGCAGTGCTGCAAGGGGTACAGGAAGATTGAGATAGTCCATATAGGGGGCGACATCGCCACTGTCAAAATATACGCCCTAATCAAGGAGCGTACATATGTACTCAATTTCACTCGCTGTGTCTAGTAAGGTTCAAGATTCGATACTCGGGGCGCGAAGTATGCAAGGATGTCATCCGTGACTGAAGCGTTCAACAACTTTTCTGACTTTGATCCGATTCAAACGCCAGCCATTCAATGTTCTCTCTGCCTTCACGAAATTACGTACACCCAAGAAGAGAGTTCCTCTCATTACGTGCAGTGTCCCCGTTGCGATTATCACCAGCCATTAGCAAAAACACCTCGCGGTCGAGACATCGCAATTTTTGGTGGCGCGGTAGCAGTTGTTTATCTGACTACTATTGTTGCATTACTAATCGCACGATAATTTTTTCATCCGCACCCATTAAGGATAGATAAATGGCTACGGCTCTCACGCTTAACGATGACCTCACTCTGAATGTTCCTGTCGACCCCATCATTCCTTATATCGAAGGCGATGGAATTGGAATAGATATCTGGCCAGCAGCTCAAGCGGTCTTTGATGCTGCGATTGAAAAATGTTTTGGTGGAACTCACAGCGTTGCTTGGTTGAAAGTACTTGCAGGTGAAGCTGCTTTTAATGAAACAGGGGAATGGCTTCCCCAGGACACGGTTGATGCTTTTGAAAAGTATCTTGTGGGAATCAAAGGACCATTGACCACTCCTGTTGGTGGCGGTATTCGGAGTCTCAATGTGGCACTCCGTCAGATACTTGATCTCTACGTATGTTTGCGTCCTGTGAAATACTTCCAAGGAGTTCCTTCACCTGTGAAGAATCCCTCTGCTGTTGACATGGTGATCTTTCGAGAAAATACGGAAGATGTCTATGCTGGTTTCGAAGTAGAAGTCAATACTCCAGAGTCGAAGAAATTGCTCGAGTTTTTGTTGGACACTTATGGTTGGAAAATCCGTGCCGATTCTGGAATAGGAATCAAACCTGTCAGCATCACCGGTTCGAAACGACTTATTCGCGCTGCGATGAAATATGCAGTCGAACGCAATCGTCGAAGCGTGACTTTGGTACATAAGGGAAACATCCAAAAATTTACGGAAGGCGCTTTTCGCAACTGGGGTTACGACGTTGCGCGCGAGGAATTCCCAGATGTACTTGTCAGCTGGGATGATTGCGGTGGTGAACCGGGAAACAAAATTCTTGTTCAAGACGTCATTGCAGATAATGCTTTCCAGCAAACGTTGTTGCGTCCTGAAGAATACGATGTTCTTGCCACTTGCAATTTGAATGGCGATTATCTATCAGATGCTTTGGCTGCCCAAGTCGGTGGGATTGGAATTGCCCCTGGTGGAAACATTAATTACGTCACAGGTCACGGGATTTTCGAAGCCACTCACGGAACTGCTCCAAAATATGCAGGGCAAAATAAAGTCAATCCTGGCTCGGTCATTTTGTCAGGTGTATTGATGTTTGAACATCTTGGCTGGTTTGATGTTGCTGCAATGATTACGAGTTCCCTTGAGCAAGCAATTGCAGACAGAATTGTTACCTATGACTTTGCGCGCGCAATGGATGGAGCAAGCGAAGTGGGCACAATGGAGTTCGCACAAGCCATGATCGACCGCATGACTTGAGTTTATTGTCGAACCGCGGGCATAGCCCGACGGTTCTCGCGGTCGCTCCTCCGGTCGCTCCCTGTGATTCGGTCTGACCTTGGAAAAACGGAGAAAACAGAGAATCTCACAAGAGATTTCTTCTACGTTTTCCAAGGTCAGACCCTCCCCAAACTAACGATGTAGCAGCAGTTCGTTCAGTTGTATCGAGCGGTGTGGCCCAAGGCGCGGACATCTAGAGATTCTTCGTTTCACTCAGAATGACGGGAGCCGGATGAGGATGACAACTCGAGGATCCGATCGGCGATAGTTTCTGCTTCTTGGGCGTCATGGGTTACAAGAATTGCTGTCGTGTTTGTTTTCTTCAACAGGGTCGTTAATTCCCCAGCAAGTTGGTCATGGAGTTCGCGATCTAAACCGGTGAGTGGTTCATCGAGCAATAAAACGGAAGGCGAAGGAGCGAGTGATCGAGCAAGTGCCACGCGTTTGGCTTCACCTCCACTGAGATCGGCAATACTACGATCCTCGAAGCCGCTCAACCCTACAAGATCGAGCATTTCATGGATCTTGTCTTTACGAATTTTCTTCTCGAGACCCTGCATTCGTAATCCAAATTCGATATTGCGTGCAACATTCATGTGGGGGAAGAGTTGATTGTCTTGAAAAACCATTCCTATATTACGGAGATGCGCAGCTTTATGGGTCACATCAAGTCCATCAATAGAAATGCTTCCTGAGTCAGGAATGAGCAGACGCGCAATAACTTTCAGCAGAGTTGTTTTACCCACACCCGATGGGCCTAGAAGCGCAACAACTTCATGTTGCGCAACAGACAGGCTGATGTCATCCAGAACGATTCGTTCGTCGAAAGCGACGTTGATCTTTTCTACCTTAAGCATCACGCATCTCAATTCCTACAACGATGATTGCTGTAACGATTGCCAATATGGATGCCAGCATGAATGCCTGGGCACGGGGAATGTCTCCGGTGCGCGCGAGTAGTCGCCCTATTGCAATCGGCATTGACTCATTTCCAGAGCGAGTAAGAAATGTTGTCGCGCCAAACTCGCCCAAGGAAATAGCTGCAGCGAATGCAGCTGCTGTTTGTAGAGGTCGTGTTAGGCGCGCAAGATCAATCTCTTTAAAGGCCCGCAATCGTGAAGCACCCAATGTTGCAGCAGCGTCTAACCAAGTTGCAGGGCGAGCACGCAACACCGGCAACACAGAGCGAACAACGAAGGGAATCGCAACCAATGCATGCCCTACAGGAATGAGCCATTCACTACCTCTCCAGTTAAATGGGGATCGACTGAAAGTGATGAGCATGCCAAAGCCGATGGTGACAGCAGATGTTCCCAGGGGCAGCATGATCCCAGAGTCGAGGAACTTGCCTCGATGCTGGGCGGACGAAATGGCTAGTGCCCCAAGTGTGCCGATACTTACGGCAATCAACGTTGCCAATATTGCATAGCGAAAAGATGTTGCTATTGAGCTCAGAGGATCAACTCCTGTGCCGATCCCAGGACGAAGCGCTGCTGCTCGAAGGTGAGTCCAGGCATAGAGCGACCAATTGTTTCCAACTCGAAAAGAAGAGCGAATGAGTACTGCGAGGGGAGTGATCACAACAAGAGCGAGAGTTATAGCTCCGAGATATACGCCTACGCGCTGTCTGTTGTTTCGAGGGCGCATCCGAGTCACATTATTTGCATTGAGTTGATGGGTAGTGCGACGCGCCCAACGCGAAGAAAAAATAATCACAATCAAGAGAATAAGTGCTTGCAGTATTGCCAGAACAGCAGCACCTCCCACATCACCGAGCTGAATCGCCCGCCGAGCAATTTCCACTTCGATTGTTGGATTGCTTGGTCCGCCAATAATTTGAATTACTCCAAAAGAAGTGAA
>CALMUU010000063.1 GCA_937872965.1 uncultured Actinomycetes bacterium | reverse complement strand
CGCTTGCGTGTGAAGTGAACTGAAACAACTCGCCCCAGGGTTCGAATGCCTGTTGCGCATGTCATCCAGAGCAAAGCGAAGGATCTCAACAAATCACACTCAACAAGATTCCACGGACTTCGTCCTCTGAATGACGGCGAGGTTTTCACCTGCGCGGAGATTCTTCGGCTAAAGCCTCAGAATGACAATTAGTTCGAGTGATGTTAATAAGAATCATCTCTTATTTATAGATTGCTCCCGCGACCTAGATCGGGGAATCCTCCGATAGTTCCCTGGTGGTGAGCACTTGCCCCGCTCGGAACGTTATCGCGACCCATTCTCTCTGCCCCTCCATTTCTCAGCGCCTCTCGAAGAGCGGAATCAGCTTGAGGTAATCCAGCTGCGCTGAGCGTAACAGGAAGTACATCCATCACACCATCAGAAATTTTTTCCACTGCACCGTGAGAAAAAGCCGCTTCCAGAGCTTTAAGAGCCTCAGGATGGCGCGCTTTCATCAACATTGTAACCAACTGATCTAAGTGTTCGCGTGAAAGCTTGGCGACTGCTCCGTGGGAGAAAGCGTGCCCTATCGTCTCGTAAGCGCTCTCTCCGCCTATGTCAGCGAGTGTAAAAAGAATGACATTGAGTTGATCAGCAGTAAGTTTTTCAACTCCTCCATACGACAGCACCACTCCTACCATCTTGTAGGCGTTGAAATTTTTTGAATTTACAAAGTCGCAAAGCAATGTGTTGAGTTCAGATTGTGAAAAAAGATCCACTGCGCGATTGTGAAATGCTTCTTCAGCAGCAAAAAATCCTTGGTTATGAGAAGAAAATGTTGCGTTACGCAAAACAGTATCAAGCGCCAACGTCCCCTGAGAAAACTTTGGAACTGCGCCATTGTGAAATGCTTGACGAATAGCAATAAACGATCCGCGATTCTCGCATCTTGAGAGAGAACAGAGAAGGTCTTGTATCTCAAGGGGTTTTAATTTCTCGACAATTACTGGAGTAAAAACATAACTGCGAAGACTCAAGTCCGCTGTTTTGGATTTTGATACCTTAAAAATAATGACTGTTAATTCATTACTAGGAAGATATTCAAGAGCTCCCTTGGTCAATGCCAATTCGGTTGCATGATCGGGACCTTCTGCAAAAAAATCAAATTCTGCAACAGCGTCCACCAACTGATTCAGAAACCTCCCAACATTAATGTGGTGAACTGCTCCATGATCGAAAACTCCTTCGAGTACATAACCAGATAGCGCGCTTGGATACCACCGTGAGACATTAAGCATAAAAGTTTCAAGAACATCCCCGGAAAGTTGTTTACCAATAATGCCCGCCTTGAGGGCAGTATCGAAAGCTTCTTTTGTTGTCTCGGAGCCAGCTGTAACAAACACAAAAAGTGCTTCCCCCCAGTCGTTCGGGCGTGACAGGTTTGAGCCTTAAACGACGTTCTTTTGGATGGACTGCTCTATCGACATCGCGTAATGCTCTTCTTACTTCCGATCGTGATGGCATAATGAATCAGTCCTTTCTCAATTTAATGATGATTTGGAAACGGGTTTCTGAGTACAGTCCCTATTAACGACGGGGGTCGGGAGCATAAGGAATTGGACCACGGCCCTGAATCGGGCCACGATTTGGTGGTGCTGTTGGGCGTGCAGTGCCTTCAACTACGTCGAATAACTCAATGCGCGCAGCCTCAGAAAGTCTTTTTGGGTCCACTCTGTCTCTTACACGTTCGATCGCAGCGAGTGCGCTTGGTCTTCCTGTAGCTTTGAGCGCCAGTAACACTGTCTCCAACTCTTGAAGACTGAGTACGTTCACGCCCTCCCGAGCGAGTGCCATTCCTACGACATTATCCGCTTCCTCTAGGCCGCGGTCAATTAATGATAAGAGAATTTCAGACAGTTCATGTTCCGGCCTTGCTTCTGGCGCACACTGAGGCAACGGGCGATGATAAACAAGTACCGCTCCAAAATCAAATATTTTTTCCAGCGACGTGAGAGCTCTTGGTTCTGGATTCTGAGACAGATGATAGACAACTGACGCCACTTGATTAATGTCTGTGAGTGCATTCACTGCACCTGCCTCAACTGCAATATCAAACGCATCAAAACCGCTATCAGTACCTCGATCAAGAAAGCCTTTAAGGGTTGCACTCAATTTCACAGTAAGGAGAGGATTATTAAGTAACGTCAAGCCACCATGGTAAAGGATTTTATATAATGCATGGCGTGCTTCAGGTGTGGATAACCGACTCCGATCAGCAATAAGTCCTTTAAATGCGTCGTGATGTTCTTGGGTTACAAATGCATTTATTGCATGCCGTTCAAAAAGAGATCCGATGGCATAATCTGCGCGTGGTGTGTCGATTTCGTTCAGCCTTACGATCAGAGGAACCATCTCATCGTCACCGATTAGTTTTGCGACAACCCCAGCTTCGCCTAATTCTTCGATTGCTTTGTCAGAGGCCCTTGTATCCGATTGAACAACGGCTACGATCAATTCTTTGGCTGAATGGGCAGAGATTTTTTCGAGCGCACCTTTCGCAACTGCTTTACTAACGAGCTTGCGAAAATGTGGATCGTTCTCTTCCACAGCACGTATGAGCGCATGCTCTAGAACCAACGTTTTGACATGCCGCCAAAAATAGAGACGTGAGCCAGAAAAATTATTGAGTGCTCGTGCAGCTTGGCCTTTGTCCAAAGTGTCGCTGTGTACTTGTGAATTCGATGCCATGATGAACCTTCTTCCTGAAATGGTAAAAGGCGATCCTAGTGAGTCTGATCAGATTTCATCAAATGCATCGGGAAACGAATCTTCGTAAATTTATATATGGATTTCTTATACCGAGAATGTTACGTTGCACGACTGCAATGGATCGATTATCGGCTTCTTGATAATCCTCAAATAGTTCCAAAGATGGACCAACCGAATTACCTTAAAACATTAGTTACCATTGAAGGAATACGCATAGCGCGATGTAGAGCCTGTGTGAGTGCATTTTTTGTAAGCGCTCTATGCATCGGTACACTATTCGGATGTTCAGTGATGAGCCCTTCCCTTGCAGAAAAACGATCGCATGGAACATTGGACAAGTTCCGATCGCGATGCGCCCCAGGAATTACATCAGTATCAAAAATGCGGGCGGGACCTTTGTTGGTTCGTAAAAGTTCCACCGATTCTTCAAAAGCATGTACCCAAGCTTGGTTATCAGCTTTCTCACTTACACGATGCCTTCTGCAATAGTTTTCTACTTCTCCAAATAAATCAGGTCCACCAAAATACGCAACACCTCTATGCGTAACAGCTACTAGCTTTGCACTGGTGTTGCGATAAGAACTGTGTCCGTAGAGGAAAAGTGCTTCCATGTCATTTGTCGCATCGCGAACCATGAAACCCAACCGACGGTCACAACCAAACTTTTTGAATACGGCAATGAGAGTATTATGTGCACTTGTTTGATTCGATTTCGCCAAAGTGTGCACGATGCTTTTCCACTTCTCATAGGGAACAAGGTCGCTATTGACTCGGTCTGCAATCATTCGTAAGGTGAAATGCGCGATAGGTTTTTCTAATCGCGCTAATCCCAAGAGTCGTGAAGAAAAATCATTGTTTTGACAAAGAAGCTCGAGGATACTGCCTCGCTGCTTGACGCCTTTTCTTCCATTTGGGCGTTGATCAATTATTGCCTCTCTTAGATACCTTTTATCTGCAATACTGCCCCCTTGCACTGCGAGAAGGTAAAAGGCATCGATAATTCTCTCTGTAGTAAGAGGCCGCCCATGGACATCTGCAATATTAATTAGCTTCCCATTATTAAAAGCAAAAAGAATATCTCGTGCGTTTTGTCTTTCCTGACGATCCATCTAATGGAGTCCTAACCTTGGGATAAAAGACCAGTATAGTAAATACGTCTATATCGGTCAATTGGTGCGCTGTCATGGTTTCAATGAGCTGCGCAAACCCTGGCTGGCTGTAATGAAACTCCTCTTTGAAGGAACTCGACATGAAAAGTGCTGATCGAGGCAACTTTCTCCAAATATTGTCCGCAAGCCCGATCCCGCCTTTGGACTTGCGGACATTAAAGTTGCTGCCATCGACTAAATATGTTCGAGTCTTCCATTTATACACCGGTTAAAGGATCGTTAATGCTCAATCGCACATCTCTCCAAACACCCGGCGTGCTCCTTGTATTTGCGGGAATTGTTGTGTTGATGGGAATTGTTACAGGCGAATTCTATTTTCGAGGATACAGTACCCGCAACAATGCGATTAGTGATTTAGGACAGAGATCTGATCCTGTTAACGCCTCTCTTAAATCTTCTCTTATTTTTAACTCAGCCATGATTGTCGCCGGTGTCGCTGTGATTCTTTCTGCATATCTTCTTCACCATGCAATGCACCAAAATATCGTTACGATTCCCCTTCTCATTCATGGAATTGCGATTGCCGGCGTTGGTCTATTCAACAGCAATCTTTCTACAGCTCATCTTGTCTTCGCGATAGCAACATTCACTTCGGGTGAATTCGTTGCCATCTCTTCGTTTAGCGTTTCAGATACACCGGCAAAATATATTTTTGCAACTCTCGGAATTACTTCTTTTGTTTTCCTATTAGGTAACCCTCTGTTTGTGAAAATGATGGGAACCGGAGGTGCCGAAAGGTGGATTGTATACCCGACCACCATTTGGCTGATCGTCTACGGCGCTTACATTCTGGGCGTACAGGCGGCAAAATAATAAGTTATGAGTTCAGTTCGAAAGCAAACATCCTCCGATGTGATGCGCGCATTGAAAAAAGTCGGGAACAAAGAAAAGGCTCTGTCGAATGCCTGGTTCTTCAAAACGAAAGAAGGACAATACGGGTATGGAGATAAATTCATCGGAGTCACCGTCCCTGAGCAACGCCGAATTGCTAAAGCATTTAAGGATCTTGATCTATCAGAGATCAAGAAGCTCTTAGAAAATCATTTTCACGAATGTCGACTCACTGCTTTGATCATCCTCGTGGGACAATTCAAGAAAGCCGATTTGGCTACTCAGAATGCAATAGCAAAGTTCTATCTCGATAATCGCACGCACATCAACAACTGGGATTTGGTCGATACATCTGCACGTGACATTCTTGGTCAAAACCTTCTCACAAAGAACAGAAAGATTCTTTATACGCTCGCCCGATCAAAAATTTTATGGGACCGCCGAATTGCAATAATTTCTACCCATGCTTTTATTGCACACAACGACTTCGAAGATACGGTTGCCATCTCTGAACTCCTTCTCGACGATAAGGAAGACTTGATGCACAAAGCAGTGGGCTGGACATTACGCGAAATGGGAAAGCGTTCAAAACCTGCATTATTGACCTTCCTTAATTCCCATGCCGACGTAATGCCTCGAACAGCCTTGCGCTATTCAATAGAACACTTCTCCCAAAAAGAACGCGCCCATTATATGGCGATGAGAAATTCCAAGTAATATCCCTAATATCAACAGTTGAAGGTAAACATCATGACAGTACTTCCAATACCCCCACTGTATGGGAGCGTAACTCCCTACCTCATCATTGAAGAATGCGCACAAGCAATTGAGTTTTATAAAGAAGTATTTAATGCCAAAGAGTTCGAACGAATGGTCACTCCTGATGGAAAGATCGGGCATACCGAACTTCAATTCGGAGACAGTATCATTATGATGGCAAGTGACTTCCCTGAACAAAATTTTCTTGGACCCAAATCTATTGGTGGGTCCTGCGTAACAGTTCATCTCTACCTAGAAAATGTTGATGAAGTCTTCGCACGTGCCATTGAGCTTGGCGCAACTGAAGTTGAAGCACCGGTCGATAAATTTTACGGTGACCGCAGTGCATCAATCATTGACCCGTTTGGCCATCGTTGGTCAATGGCAACACATATCGAAGATGTTTCCGAAGAAGAAATGAAAAAACGCGTTCATGCACTGTACCCGGAAAACTCTTAAAAAGAATTGTGAATATGAATGAAATGACGGTCAAGTGAATCTCCATGAAGCTTTAGTAGATTCAGAATTTCTTGCGTTGCATATGAACCACGCACTCGATCTGGCACGACAATCACTCCCTACCGATATTCCGATCGGCGCAGTGATCGTTTCACTAGAGAATAATGAAGTTATTTCTGAAGGATTTAACACCCGTCAGCAAAGCCACGACGCCACTGATCATGCTGAAGTTATTGCAATTCGTCGGGCATGTGAAAAACTTTCCTCGAAGCGTTTGAACGATTGTGTTATTTTCACGACTTTGGAACCGTGCATCATGTGTGCGGGGAGTCTGATCCAAGCCCACATAGGAGCAGTTGTTTTCGGAGCACACGATCCTCAATATGGTGCTGCAGGAAGTATCTATAACTTTTTTGTTGATCCACGTTTGTCACACAATGCTACGGTCATAGGGGGCATTCTTGAAGAGGAATGCAGCACACTCGTTAATGAGTTTTTTGAATCAGTCCGAAAAACGAACCCGGTCACACCTTAAGGTAATCGATGAAAATCGAGAAGGTTTTTATTCACGGGTTTAAGTGAATCGATAAATCGATCTTGGACAGCTGCTAGTTGAGCATTGGTTCGTATGTCTCTTCGAGAAGAATAATGGTAGTGGGCTTTATCACATACACATAGACTGGCTTAAATATCACTTTTGAATCAGGAGAGTCTCTGAGATCATCCCAAAAATAGACTTGCTCCCCCTTTGGCGTCGATCGTACTTTGCACAATGGTGCTAGTAAATCATCGAGAGATATCGTATTTCGAGTGCAACGCAGTGGTGTTTCGAGTGCACCAAGTCGGTTTTTGATTTGCCAAAGCTCATAGCTACCGTGGAATCGGGACTGAATATTGAAGTCATATTTTCGATTTACACCTATACGATCATTATCGCTTTGCTCATGCTCATCCTCCAACGATCTAGTGTACGATTCTGGATATATACCGTAAAGGCCATCGTTGGATGGCGAAAAATCATGTTCGTCAGATGGTTCATAAAGAACATAATCGATTTTTTTAAGTTCGGTTTCTCGTCGTTGCTGATCAAATGTTGCTCGCTGTGCAGCTTCATTCCTGTCAGTTTGGCGAGAATTGACAACACCGTAACCGACAAAAACTGCGATGTTCATTACACAAAATAAGACGATACCTAATCTGATCTGTGGCCAGAAATAGCGCCACCCCGCATTCGACGCACGATTTTTCGGATCTTTACACGCGGGAATAGTAATAACATTCTTAGGTCTCGCCAGGTAATGATGGGAGACCGGATACCCATGCCTGACAAACCCTGAAATACTGGCCACGGGATGTGCATAAAACCAATTAGTGGTAAAAACGTCTCCATGACCTGAATGTGTTGTGACTTCTACGCTAAGAACTGTTACGCCAGAACGTCGCGATGCCAACGAAATCAGTTCAATCTGTTGGACCTCGTCATAACGAAATGTTCGATCACTATTTCCTCTTTGCTGGAAAATAATATCTCCATCGGATACGCGTATCACCAACTTTTTCCAAGAAAAAATACTTTTGATGACATAGATCCCAATAAGAAGAACGAGAAACGAGAGTCCGGTAATAAGCGATCTTGAACCCAGAGACTTATATTCTTTATCAGCATTAGGATCAAACCAGCTAAACATTATTGCCAGGAAAAAAATAAAGACAATCAGAAGAAGTAACAACGAGTAGAGCACAGTGGCTAATCTGCTCTGACGTAGTACCGTGTAGCTTCTCCCTTTTCTTATTCGTGCAAAAAGAATCTTCAAGGGAGACCGATTTTCTAGAATTAAGTTATTGTTCTCTCCCACAGGCGTCTCACTTTAACATGGAGATAACTCAGAAAAGATCTCTCGATAGAAGTTGAGAATAGTCTATGACAAGTTATTCATGACTAATATAATGCGCTGGAGGGGTGCGAGAGCGGCCGAATCGGATAGTCTCGAAAACTATTGTGGCGCAAGTCACCCAGGGTTCAAATCCCTGTCCCTCCGC
>CALMUU010000062.1 GCA_937872965.1 uncultured Actinomycetes bacterium | reverse complement strand
GGTGATCACTTCGTATGCTTCTCCATAGGGATTTCCTGAAACTTCTCGTGTCTCAAAAAACCTAAGACCCTGATCTACACCTATCGAGATTTTTGATTGAAGTCCGAGTTGTGGGTCTGTCCAATCGATTCCTTCTTCGTCGCTCTTTGATGGAGCAATGGGCGCAGGAGCGATTTGAAACTGCGCAAGCTGTGATCCTGGCATATGCAGTGTGAGGCGAATCGCTTCTCCCGCAATAGAGAAGTCTGCCGTTAATGCACCATTGAAAGGCGGTATGTAGGGACGTGTAGCCCCGGATCCTTTTTCACGATTAGTTATATTTGTCAGCGTTACGTCGATGCCCTGGTCGCGAGCTGTTTCAGTAATCAATAAGGCTATTGCGGCAAAGCGTTCAGTCTCATAGATGCTCTTAAGCGAAGGTATCGTCCCTAAATTATTTGTATATCTAATGAGGCCAGGAGTGCGTTCAACGTCGCTGAGTTCAGCTCGCTCTTCGTCGCTCAAACTTTGAAGGAAAGCGGTGTGTTCGAGGAATTCGGTTGCACCACGACGTGAAATCGCATCCCATTTTCTTTTTTCTCGAAAGTCGGTCATTGATCTACTCTTAAAAAGAGAAGGAAGATCGATACATTTAATTGAAATTTTGTCTTCGCTAGTGCTCCCGCTTTCCGCTTTCGCACGATAGAAGCCAGCGCATTGTCCATCACTACTTACTAAATTCAATAGCTCACTTGAAACGATTGATATAGTTTTTCCATTAACTTCAACAGGGTAAGAATATCGGTACCAAATTCCTAGACCGCTTTCTAGTGGATGCATGTGGAGTATTCCGGTGGTGTCGCTGGCAGGAGAAAAGCCCTCTACGGTATCTGGTCTATTCACTTGGGATCGTTGTGCTGAATTATTTTGTCGGGCGATCGCTGCACGCACGGAGATAGACAGTAACCATCGCTCTACTTGGTGAAGCCCATCATCATCATATTGATTGGGTCGAGGTGAGCATGCTCGTTGACCGATTCGTTGATAGCGCTCTTTCCGGGTTTGCAGAAAAAAGAAACCCAAATCATTGACATCTGGTGCCTCTGAAAATAAGACACTTTGTGTATAAGGCATAACTATAAACTATATCAAAATAGTACAATATGGTCAAACGAATGGAGTTTCGGTGGATGCAAAGGCCCCAGGGTATGGGATCCACAAGGTAAACCAAATTCGACCGAGATACTTCAACTATTGAGCTTAGGTACTTAAGCGATGGTGACGCTCTCATCAAGATACACGTCTTGAATCGCATTGAGTAATTCGACCCCTTCAGTGAAGGGTCGCTGGAAAGCTTTGCGGCCTGCAATTAGGCCAGCACCACCTGCACGTTTGTTGATAATTGCTGTTACGATTGCTTGCTCGAAGTCGTTCTCTCCGCTAGGTCCGCCACTATTAATCAGCGGAATGCGACCCATGTAACAGTTCGCGAGTTGATAGCGCGTCTGGTCTATAGGGCTGTCGGAAAGAAGTTCAGAATAGACGCGAGCGTCGGTTTGTTTTGTTCCCACAGCATTAAAACCATCAGCAGCGGTTTCAGGAAGTTTTTGCTTGATGATGTCTGCATGCATAGTTACACCTAAATGGTTTGCCTGACCGGTTAAGTCTGCAGCGGTGTGATAATCAATATCGCTGGTGGCAAATGCTGAGTTACGTGTGTAGCACCACAAAATCGTTGCCAAACCAAGTTCGTGCGCGCGAGCGAAAGCTTGTGCGACTTCGGTGATCTGTCGATTCGATTCAGGAGCTCCGAAATACACAGTCGCACCAATTGCTGCAGCACCCATGTCAGCAGCTTGTTCAACAGTTCCGAACATGATCTGGTCATATGTAGCCGGCGTGGTCATCATCTCGTTGTGATTAATTTTGACAACAAAAGGAATTTTTCCAGCATATTTCTTTGACACTGCACCCAAGACACCAAATGTGGAAGCAACTGCATTACATCCACCTTCGATGGCGAGATCAACGATGCGGGCTGGATCGAAAAATTCAGGATTCTTTGCAAATGATTTACCGGCAGAGTGTTCTATCCCTTGATCAACAGGAAGAATCGAAATATACCCTGTCGAGCCCAATCGGCCGTGCGCGTAGATCTTTCCCAAATTATCTGTGACTGCTTTGCTGCGATCAGAATCGGCTATAAAAGTGTCAAGTGACGTGGGGGATGGCAAGTGGAGCATTGCTGCTGGAATAGTTTCACACTTGTGGGTAAGAAGATCCTCGTGGGATGAGTAAAAATCAGATGCTTTCATGGTGGCCTTTGCTAATTCATCGGGTGATTTATGTGGCTTTTAGTATAGTGGCACGTGACACGAATTCGGCTCGACAAACTCTTAGTTAAACGTAATATGGCCGAGAATTACGAAGATGCAGCCAAGCTGATCTCCACGGGTCAGATACTTGTGAACGGTTCCGCCCAAACAAGTGTCGTAAGTTATGTTGATAATGCGAGTGCAATTGAGTATATGCCCGTAAAGTCTCGTTACGTTTCGCGGGGCGGGTTCAAGCTTGAACATGCACTTACACGTTTCGCCATTTCACCTGAAGGAAAACGCTGTCTCGATATCGGTGCCTCGACAGGCGGATTTACAGATTGTCTTTTGCAACATGGTGCTGCTCATGTTGTCGCACTCGACGTGGGGCACGGACAAATCGATGCCTCTTTGCGCAACGATGATCGTGTCAGTGTTTTTGAGAAAACCAACGCACGTACAATTACACCTCAATCTATTGGGGGTATGTGCACGCTCGGCGTAGCTGATGTGTCGTTTACGTCGATCATCCCCCTAATTAATCCTGTTGTGGGGTGTCTTGAACCTGTGGAATTTATTGCTCTGATTAAACCTCAGTTCGAATGTGACCAACGCGATATTGATTCCCGTGGAGTTGTCACGCGCCCGCATGCACATCGGGATTGTATTGTTCGTGTGCGTGACTCTTTATCTTCACGGCTCAGCATGGTCGACATAGTTGTTTCCCCGATTAAGGGAGCAAAAGGGAATAGCGAATACCTCTGCCTCATTGTGGATAATAATTTTGCAGGGTCAGACCCTGCAAAAGAACCTCCAATAGTCGATGACAGTAGAATTGAATCTGTCGTCGCGCGAGCATTCGAAACACCCGAGGAAACCCATGATTGAATCACTCTATCTCTGTCTTAATGTAGAAAAAGAAGACGCAGAGCAAATCGCACACGACATTGCGAACAATGTTTCTAAATATGGCATGAATGTTGTTGACGATGCTTCGGATGCAGATTGTGTTGTTTCCATCGGTGGAGATGGAACTTTTCTTTTTGGATCGCGATTGGCACTGGAACATGAGATCCCTCTTGCGGGAATCAACTTGGGGCGTTTCGGATTTCTTCCCTCTTTTCCGCCAGACAATATTGATGTGCTGCTTACAGCTCTTAATACTGTTGAACCAAATAAACGATGCGTTCTTGACATCGATGCGAGTTTTGGAAAGTTTCATGCCATAAACGAATTTGTCATTGAACGAAAAAGTGTTCAGCGTGCTGCTCGCATTACCATGATCAGCTCACCACCTATTTTCGGTACTTTGCAGAGGGAAATTAATGAAACCGGAACGGAGGAACGTCAAAAATTTCTTCGTCAACAAATGGACGATGTTGTATCTGAATTTTCTGTGTATGCTGATGACGAAAACAATGCAACGAAGGGCTCAACTTTTGTCTGCGATGGAGTCATAGTTTCCACGCCACTCGGTTCCACCGCATACTCGTCGTCCGCCGGTGGACCTGCAATTTCTCCGTATAGCAACGTGATGAGCGTTACCCTCGTGGCGTTACATCATCCCCGGATTCCTCCTGTTGTGTTGACGAATAACGAAAACCTTTATCTCGAAGCTGAAGAAGAATGTGTCATGGTCTGTGATGGACGCTACGTCGGCGATATTCCCGGCGGAGAACCTGTGCGAATTTGTATCGGATCACGAACAATTCAAGTTTTTGAAAAACCTGCCAGCGTTGTTTCTCGTCTTGCACATGCCTTTGGAGCAGATCGTATAGGTTGAGCTCGCGGCTGTCATTCTGAGGGTTTGCAACTGCCATCCTGAGCTTGCGAAGGATCTCACGTTCGGAGTGCGTTTGATAGAGATTCTTCGTTGCACTCAGAATGACAGTGTGGCCCAGAAGGACAAGTACGAACTCAGGATGACTAGGAAAGACTTCAACAACTGGGCAAAACGTATTCCTGCATGGAAGAATGTATATCTTATGTCGATATCGGGAACTCTTATCTGTGGACCACGCACGAAAGATCTCGCCAAGATTGTATCTCCTGGTCAAATTGTTGTCATTGCGCATGATGACCTTGACCGTGTAGCCGCCGAAAGTCTCGTACAAGCAAAAGTTGCTGGTGTCATTAATGTTCGACGTTCGATAACAATGCGGTATCCCAACGGTGGGCCAAGCGTTCTCGATAGTGCAGGTATTCCTCTTGTGGATTGTGTCGATGCAAATCTTGCAGATATTGGGCTTTTCGAAAAAGCAACAATAGATACCGACGCTGGACGTGTTCAATTTGTAGGTCCACAAGGAAGCGAGGGTCGCGAAGTTGTTGTGTGGTCGCATACAGCGATTCAAAAAGCTATGGATGAAGCTCGTGACAATATCGGAAACGAGTTACGTACCTTTGCGACAAATACGTTGGAATATATCGACAAAGAAGTGGACGAATTTTTTGCCCCGCTTGAACTTCCTGATCTTCGTACTCACTTTAAAGGGCGACACTGTTTGGTCGTTGTCCGCGGACATGATTACAAGAAAGATTTACAAACACTCAAGCCCTATATCAAAGAATACAAACCTGTCATTATTGCGGTTGATGGGGGAGCTGATGCATTGTTGGAAGTTGGGCTCACCGCAGACATCATTATTGGCGACTTTGATTCTGTGACAGCAGAGGCTCTTGACGGGCCAGAATTGATTCACCATGTACATCGTGATGGACGAGCGCCTGGACGAGAAGAACTCGAAGCCTTTGGTCGACCCTACAAAGAATTTGTAAGTAACGGAATGAGTGAAGATGTCGCCATGTTGATGGCATATGAAGCGGGAGCCTCATTAATCGTTGCAGTAGGAACACACGGAACAATGGTCGAACTATTAGACAAAGGACGGCGCGGCATGGCATCGACCTTTCTTACGCGAACACGACTCGGCCCGGTACTCGTCGATGCCAAAGGGGTATCGCGCCTCTATGAAGGCCGCGTTAGAAGGAGCGATATCGCATTACTCCTCATCTCGGCCCTTGTCGTCGTAATCATTATGGCAATTGTTGCTGAACCTCTTCGAGTATTCTTGAGCGGATTACGCTTAACTGTTCGTGACCTTTGGTACTCCATCTCAGATTGGTTCTCATGATTAATTTTCGATATCACGTTATTTCTATCGTTGCTGTTTTTCTTGCCTTGGGCCTAGGAATCGTTATGGGCTCGACAGTTATTGATCGCGCCATCGTTGACGGCTTACGTAATCGAATTGCTAATGCCGAGAACAACTCGATTGAACGAAAGACGGAAAATGATCGTCTTCGGTCCTCGGTCAAAAAACAAGATGAGCAAGATACTGCACTGGCTGGGCATACGGTACGAGGGTATCTCACAGGTCAAACAGTTTTTGTTGTAACTATTGGCGATATTCCTGAAGCTACGCGAGTAGAAACGCAAGAGCTTCTGTCAGTGTCAGGTGCACGCTTAGGTTCTGTTATCGATATAAATGAGGATTTCCTTAAAAGCGATAAGACTAAAATTGTAAAAGATTTAATTGCACTTGAGAATGTTAAAACTCTTATGGGAAATGAGAAAGACAAAGATTCGCAGGTTGCAACAGTGCTTACTCAATTGCTCAATGTCCGAGCGGGTGAGGCGGCTCAAGTAACTCTCCCGTCTGTACAAGTCGCGGATATTTTTGAAACATATAAATCATTTTCAGAACAAGAGCAAGCACAGAGCTTCGATCCTGTTCAGCCGGTTTCATTTATTCTTCTTGTTAACAGGACCGATTTGGATAATGAACGAGTTGCGTCATTTGTTTCACGCTTTCATTCAACGCTTCCTGTAAGTATTGGTTTTGTGGGTAATGAAACTGATACTCCAGATCGATCGGATGCAATCGAACTCCTAGGTGCAACATTGGCTGCATTTAGTGTTGTCGATAATGCTGAAGCTCCTAGTGGTCGAGCAGCGCTTCTGATTGCACACGCAGAAAACATTACTGGAACGCATGTCATCTATGGAGTGAGTGATAAAGCAAAGAGTCCTGCTCCTGCGCTTAGTTCACCATGACGACCCGTCGCACCGTTGCCTCTATGGCAGCAGCAACAATTGCGTCGCGTCTATTAGGTTTTGTTCGGATTATCGTAATCGCGAGTGTATTGGGCACGACTGCACTCGGCAACACATTTCAATCAACGAATTCAATTTCCAATGTACTTTTTGATCTACTCGCGGCAGGAGCTCTTTCTGCGGCACTTGTTCCACAACTTGTTCACGCAATGGCACGGAGCGATGAAGAGCTGAAAAAAATGGTGTCTTCTTTAGTGACACTCGTTTTGATTATTCTGGGAACAGTCTCCGTTATTGGAGTGCTCTTTGCGCAGCCACTTTCTGAATGGTTATTTTCTCGAGCACCTAATGCCACTCATGATGCCCAGGTGCGAACCGGCGCTATCCTTCTGCGTTTCTTCATTCCTCAAGTCATGCTTTACGGTTTTGGGGCAGTTGCTATTGCTGTTCTTACAGCTAAGAAGAAATTCATTTCAACTGTGATTGCTCCCATGGGGAGTTCACTTTTTATTATGGCGACGATCATTATTTTCAGTTTTGTGAGAAATACGTCAGGTGTCGCAATGCCCCTGCATGACACGATTATTTTAGGGATTGCTGGTACAGGTTCATGCTTAGCTTTTGTTGCAATTCCTGTTGTCGTTGCGATGCGTAACGGTATTCGATTCTTTCCCAGTAAAGATATGAAAAGTGGGCTCAGTGTTTTGTCGTCTTCGGTATGGGCGATTGCGATTCAGGCATCTGCGGCAATACTGTTAGGTGCTACTCTCTTGATCGGTAATCAACGAGAAGGTGCGGTTGTAGCGTACCAGTTAGCATTCGTTTTCTTTCTCGCTCCGTACGCAATTCTGTCACAATCGTTTGCCACAGTGTTGTTGCCCGACCTTTCATCTAGTGCATTAGAGGAAAAAGAAAATTCTCAATTTCGTGACATTGTTTCGAACATGATGACATGGACGTATCGGCCGATGGTTGTCGTGACCGGAGTATGTGTTGCACTCTATGGACCCATTATCAATATCGTGGCTCAAGGCCAGGCAAAATCAGGACAAGACATGGTCGAAGTTGTCTTTGTTGTTTTGGTATTAGGAATTATGCCGTACAGTGTCTTTCAAGCAACGTCACGCATCTTTTTCGCAAAATCGAATATTCGTCTTCCTGCATTGACGATTCTGATTTCATCAATTGTGATGTCGGGGGCTGCTCTGATTGGTTCTCGACATGTATCGGGTCTGAACGTACTTGTTGTAATGGGTCTTGCACACACAATGGCCTATCTTCTTGCTTCTCTTATCTTGCTCGTGATGCTGCAACGCGAAAAATATAATGTGTGGCCGGATCGTACATCCTGGTTGGTCATTCTTGGGTCATCTCTCTATGCGGGATTAGGTTTTGTAGTCAGTCGCAATATCATTGTGCGCGGCCGATTGCTTTCCCTGGCCTATTGTGGAGGATACGTGTTGCTGAGCGCATTGATTATTTTCATTGTGATGGGTTCACGAAGAAGAGCGCAATTGCGAACTGTAATAGCTGATATGACTGGACGAAATAAATTGAATGATGAAGCGGGGTTGAGCGTTCAATGATCACAGCGATAACGATGACAATTTTCGGTGCATGCATTGCCATGGTCGTGTATCTCGTGACGAATGATCTTCTCCATACGCCTGCCATCATGAAACCGAATTATTCCAATCATGCACTCCCAGCTCTGGGAGGACTGATTGCATTAATGGGAGTGCTCATCTGCGCTGCACTCTTGGTATTTGTTCCTCGTGTCGGGCACGAGAACATGGCTTCCTATGATCTTGTTGTCATCGTCTTAGGGTTTGGAATTATTGGTCTGATCGATGATCTTCTCGGAGATAAAGATCGCCAAGGATTCAAAGGGCATATTCGAGCATTGTTTTCTGGCAACATAACAACAGGGGTTATCAAGCTTTTTGGCGGTCCTCTCGTTGCTCTTTTAGCTTTCTCAGGGCAGATTCCTTCACGGGGCTATCTGCCTGTCCTCGTTGATGTGATTGCAATTGCGCTCATAGCAAATTTGTTTAATTTGCTCGATCTCGCCCCTGGTCGTTGTTCGAAGTATGCACTGTTTGCACTGGTCGTAGTGGCAGCGATTGTGCCAACGCCTTCATTTCAATATTGCATCATTGGCTTAGTGGCTATCTGTCTTGTTTTCGATGTACGTGAAAAATTCATGCTGGGCGATACCGGCGCCAATGTTCTCGGAGCATTGGCAGGTTTAGCTATCGTTTCTATCTCGTCTGATTATGTGTCTGTATGGATTGTTGTGGTTACTTTTTTGCTAAATCTACTGTCTGAATTTGTTTCCTATTCGCGAATCATTAACGCCTTTTTGCCTCTTCGTTTCGTCGACGAACTAGGACAACTTGCCCGTCGACGCGCATGGGCAAAAGAACGACGCCAACACTGAAGCCAGAACCTGCCCTCTTCATGTCCGCGTTATGTGTGGTATACTGATATCCCGTGACGAAACACATATTTGTAACCGGTGGGGTTGCTTCGAGTCTCGGTAAAGGTCTTACTGCTGCATCTCTTGGCAGGCTTTTAAAATCTCGCGGACTCAGTGTTCGTTTGCAGAAACTTGATCCATATATCAATGTTGATCCAGGCACTATGAATCCCTTTCAACATGGTGAAGTTTTTGTAACTGAGGATGGGGGAGAGACTGACCTCGACCTTGGTCACTACGAACGTTTTGTTAACGTAAATCTGAATAAGGCAAGCAATGCCACAACCGGTTCGATTTATCAAACTGTTCTTGCAAAAGAACGCCGTGGAGAATACCTGGGCGAAACTGTTCAAGTCATTCCTCATATTACGAATGAAATTAAGTCACGCATTACAGCTTTAGTGAGTGATGATGTGGATGTTGTAATCACTGAAGTTGGTGGAACTGTAGGTGACATTGAAATTTTGCCCTTCCTTGAAGCGATTCGTCAGTTCCGCAACGATGTTGGTCGCGATAATGTTTTTTATATTCATGTGACGTTGATTCCTTTCATTGGTCCTTCTCACGAGCAAAAGACAAAGCCCACTCAACATTCGGTCGCTGAACTGCGGAGTCGTGGTATTAGTCCGGATGCAATTGTGTGCCGTAGTGATCGCGCCATTTCTTTTCGTCTCAAGGAAAAGATTTCTCAACAATGTGACGTTCCTGTTGCAGGTGTCGTGTCTGCTGTGGATGCTGAAAGTCTCTACGATATTCCACTGGTTCTTAATGAAGAAGGTCTTGATTCGTATGTATGTTCTGTGCTGCGTCTCGAAGCTGGCGAACCAGATCTCACCGAATGGAAAGAACTTGTTGCACGGGTAAACGAAGCGACTGCTCCTGTGGTTATCGGTTTGGTAGGTAAGTATGTCAATCTTCCCGACGCTTATCTTTCGGTGGTTGAATCGCTTAAACATGGCGGGTATGCCTGCGGAGCTCACGTCGAAATTAAATGGATTGCATCGGACGACGCCGACGGTCTGCTTGCCAAAGAAGCTCTTGAAGGCGTAGATGGAATTGTTATTCCCGGAGGTTTTGGCTTTAGAGGAATCGAAGGTAAAGTTGCGGCTGCAAGTTATGCACGAGAGAACAACATCCCATTCTTAGGTTTGTGTTTAGGAATGCAATGCGCTGTTATCTCATATGCGAGAGACGTCTGTGGTCTTACAAATGCCAATTCGTCGGAATTTGATGTATCGACACCTCATCCCGTTATTGATCTGATGCATCATCAGCGTGATGTTGTTGACTTAGGTGCCACTATGCGATTGGGAAGCTATCCGGCAAAGCTTTTACCCGGGTCGTTAACGCACGAGCTGTACAATGAGGATGTTATTTATGAACGACATCGTCATCGCTACGAAGTAAATAATAAATATCGCACACAACTAAGTGATGCGGGTCTCATTATTTCGGGCACGTCACCTGATGACGAGCTCGTTGAATTTATTGAGCTCTCTCGTGATGTTCACCCATACTTTGTTGCAACCCAAGCGCACCCAGAGTTTAAATCGCGACCCGACGATCCTCACCCTCTTTTTGCTGGTCTTATTAAGGCAGCTAAACAACTTCGCTATGGAGACGTTGATTCAGAAATTTCTACCAAAGATGCAGTAGTAGCGATATAGATAATGTCTACTTTTACACGTAAAAAACGAGAGTC
>CALMUU010000061.1 GCA_937872965.1 uncultured Actinomycetes bacterium | reverse complement strand
ATTGTGCACCCTAGGCAGAATCCGAGAACCGACTCCAAACTTGCAGCAACAAGAATCATGCCAGTAATGATGCGAGCAAGAGTATTAGTATCCGAGAGCAACCACGCTGCAGTCGCTGCACTGGATATTACCGCACCCATACCTTGGGCGAAACGCTTGGGAGGTCCGGGCACATATTTTGGGTTCCACTTTGTAGCCGGAATTGCAATGCGAGTGACAAATTGACCTAATGGACTCAAAGTAGGTCCGGTAGCAACGCGTGCCAAAAATCCATAGGTAAGAGGGATGAGCACCCACATTTGCGAGAATGCGACAATGAGTACACACATGCATACAACGCCTGCAGCCACCAGTCGCGCAGAGCGCTCATTGACAGGGTTGGGAAAGGAAAATAGGGAATTCATAGTAACGGTGAGTTTAGTGGGGACCACTCCAGTGGAGTTCAATGCGTGAGACGAATGAACGAACTGCTGCTACTTGCATGCTTTGGGGGAGGGCCGCACCTTGGGCTACAGCTCATGAAGATGACTCCGTTCCCAAGATACGACCCTAACAATGTTTCCAAGGAACGACCCTAAATTTTGCTGAGAACCAAAGCAGCCAGGACCGCTCTCGAATAGAATAGACATCTCAGGTTTCACTGTCGGAGCCGGCGAAAGGGCGTCAATGTTTCTCAAAGCACTCACATTAAAAGGATTTAAGTCGTTCGCTGAGAAGACAGAGCTAAGTTTCGAATCTGGCGTTACTGTTGTTGTGGGCCCCAACGGTTCAGGAAAATCCAACCTTGTCGATGCTGTGGCATGGGTACTTGGTGCTCAAGGTGCCAGGGCACTTCGCGGCGCCAAGATGGATGATGTCATTTTCGCGGGTACAACAAAAAAACCAGCATTGGGTCGAGCAGAAGTTTCTCTTACTATCGATAATGCAGATGGCACCCTTCCCATTGAATTTACAGAAGTCACCATCACGCGAACACTTTTTAGAAGTGGAGAGAGCGAATATCGTCTCAACGATGTTCCCTGTCGGTTGCTTGACATCCAGGAACTTCTCTCTGATTCACGCATTGGACGCACTCAACATGTCATTGTGGGCCAGGGTCAGCTCGATTCTGTTCTCAACGCTCGCCCAGAAGACCGCCGCGCGATCATTGAAGAAGCTGCAGGTGTACTTAAATACCGCAAGCGGCGCGAAAAAGCCCAACGTCGCCTTGAGTCAACAGAAGGCAATCTCATTCGACTCGGCGATCTTGTTCGCGAAGTACGGCGACAGTTATCTCCTTTGCAGCGTCAAGCCGATGCTGCTCGACGCCACGATGGCGTGCGTGACGAACTCACAGCGATTCGACTTTTTCTTACCGGAAAAGAAATTCGCGGACACAGAGCAGCATTGGAACGAATTTCCGAGGAGCGCATTGCTAGTAAAGAACGTGAACAAACCCTTCTGAGTGAACTGAGCGCTTTGGACATTTCTGTTCTCGATGCCGAAGCCGCATTAATGAAGGTGGGCGATAGCGACGTTGCCGGATGGTTGTCTCGAGCGGAACGTCTCGTTGCACGAACAGGAGCAACGAAAGCAATGTTGGGAGAACGTCGTCGTTCCATTGCGATGCAGCTTGATTCTTCTGCTGACGAATCGGTCATCGAGTCGCTACTATCAGAAAAAGAACAACTTGATCGAGCCATAATTGAACTGACTACATCACTCGACGCACTTGTTCCCGCAATTTCAGCACAGCGTAGCGAGCATGAAACATTTACTGCACGCTATGCAGAGTTCATGAAGAGTGCACCCAGCGATGATGTTGTGCGCGACTACGAAACGCTTGTCAAAGAACAAAAAATATATGAAGATAACTTGGCCGTATTGCGTGACCGACTTGATATCGACATTGCGCGACTCGAAACTATTCGCCAACGAGTATCGATATTGCAGCAAGACAACAATGACGCCAACGAAGTTCTGACGTCTGAGGCGCAATATCTTGCCGACCTCGGGCGCGAGCGCGAAATTCTTCTCGCCAATCTCGATGGTGTTCGTAGTGAAATTGAACAAACACAGAGCGAACACAAGGCACTCCAAGCACAAGCCGCTGGAAAGAAAGCCCACTACGACATTCTTCTTGAAACCTTTAATGCTCACGCCAGCATGGCAGGAATCGAACATGTGCGCGCGCAAACAGGCGTTCTGGGGACTCTCATGGAGAAGATCTCAATTGATGAACGCGCTCTCGAAGCTGTTTCGGTCGTATTGGAAGATCTTGCGTCAGCCATTCTTGTTGATTCACCGGAGAATGCAAAGCAGACTGCTGCGACACTGTCGGCAAAGGATGCGCGCGCCCGATTGTTCGTTCTTGAATCACATGCCTCACACGCAGCACCTGTGATTCCGGAAGGTGCACAAGCATTAACAGGGTTTATCTCGTCTGATGACTCGCGTGTGACGCAAGCACTTGATCGAATTCTTTCCCATGTTGTCTTTGTTGATGGCGATTGGAAAACTGCATGTGATGTTGCAATCGCTCATCCCGATCTCGTAGTGGTTACCCCTGGAGGAGATCGTTTCGGCGGATCGCGTTCGTGGAGCCTTGGTAAAACGACAACTCGAACTGTCACTGCAGAAAGCGTTGAAGCTGCAGGCCGCGATGCTGATAACGCTGCACGCGCAGAACAAGATTGTGCCACAGCGTTCGAATCGCTTCTGGCTCGCCGAGATGATGACGAGACGAGAGAACGTGAACTGTCAACATCTATTCATGAGATCACTTCACGTCATTCCATTGCCCAACAAACAGCCAATGCGACACAATCAGGAATGACGGCACGCATGGCAGAAGCAACTTCGCTGGAAACTGAAATCACGGAACTTCGAGAACTCATTACTTCTGACGAAACTGCGATAGAAGAGCTCACTTCACGTTCTTTGGATCTTCGCGATCAGAAAGATAATGCCGAAGGCCGCCAAGAAGACTTTGCTGTTCGCAAACAAGAACACGACAAAGCTGGCTCTGAATTAGAAAACGAAATCCGACGATTAGAAATAGAACAAGAACTAACACAGACTCGCCTCAAGGATGCGCGAACACGATTAGGTAACGTCAACGACAGACTTGCTAAAGATCCAGAACAAGAACGTGCTGCGATGGCGCGACGAGAAGTGCACCTGACCATGATGACACATATCGACGAATTGATTGCTCGCACAAGTGCAGTAGAAGAGGGCGCGCTTCGTGCACGCGAGGTCTTTAGTCAAGAGAGACAAAAGCAAACAGATGAAGCGCATGAATCCACATCCCGCCTTGAAACATTGCGTATTACTCGTCGTGAAGCCGAAAGTGCATTGGTTGGCGTACGCGGAGCAATGCAAAAAGGTGACATCACAGAGGCCGAAACAAAAACGCGTCTCACGGGAATCATTGAATCACTTCGGGCCAACTTCGATTGTGAACCAGATGCGGCTCTCGATGCCCCTATGCCTGAAGTAGATGAAGGAATCACTTTGAGTGGACGGGCACGAGATCTCGAGCGCGACCTAAAGCTCATGGGTCCTATTAATCCTTTGGCGGTTCAGGAATATGATGAACTGAATGAACGCCATGTCTTTTTGAATCAACAACTTGATGATGTTAAAGCATCGCGAAAAGAATTACACAAAGTCATCAAAACAATCGATCATGAAATCGTTTCTGTCTTCGAGAAGGCATTTGAAGATGTGCAAAAGCACTTCTCCGATCTTTTCTCTACGCTTTTCTCCGGTGGTTCTGGTCGACTGACACTTTCTGATCCCAACGACATGCTCAACACCGGAATTGAAATGGAAGCGCGACCTTCGGGTAAAAACGTACGCCGTTTGTCTTTGCTCTCAGGTGGAGAACGATCGCTGACAGCTTTAGCATTTCTCTTTGCGGTCTTTCGATCACGTCCATCACCGTTCTACATCATGGACGAAGTCGAGGCGGCACTTGACGAACCAAACCTGGTCCGATTTCTCGATCTCGTCGGCGAGTTCCGACACGACGCACAGTTACTTATTGTTTCTCATCAAAAGAAGACAATGGAAGCTGCTGACGAACTCTACGGTGTGTCCATGGCGCCAGCTGGATCTTCTCGTGCAATCAAACAACGTATTGAAAAGCCTGTCAAGTCAGAAGCACCGGGCCAAGTAGTCCTTGACCTCGCTGCAACAGCGGCCAGAGAAAAAGAATTTCAGGATAACGAAACGAGCGATATGGATGATGCGGTTTTAGAAAGCTCCATCTAGTCAATGATCAAACATCTCTTATCTGCACTTTCTCCAGAGAATGCTCTTGAATTGCAAAAGGCATGCGGAGACAAAGATTCTCGTGGTCGTTTGTGTGATCTCACATATTCATTATCGCGTTCGGAAAATGTCGCTGAAATTGTCGACACCTTCTCAAAACCATTGAGGATTTTTGCAATCATCATTGTTGCCTATGTTGCTAATCGGCTTGTACGTTTCTTTGTAAAGCGGTCCGTTAAGAATCTTGCCAAAGAAAAGTCACGTGCCCGTTTTCGGCAATTAAAAAAACATACAGGTCTTGCGCGCTTAGAGACTTCTGAAAATCCTACGTATCGAACAGTTCAGCGGGCACAAACGATTGGGACAGCGTTAGCGGGCGTTGCAACATTTGCTGTTTCGGTTACAGCCCTTCTGCTGATTTTGGGTACGTATCATATTCAACTCGGACCGCTCTTTGCCGGCGCAGGTCTTATTGGTGTTGTTGTGGGATTTGGTGCGCAGAGCATGGTGCGTGATTTTTTGGCAGGCATTTTCATCATTCTCGAAGATTGGTACGGAGTCGGCGATGTGATTGATGCAGGTGAGGCTTCAGGAACAGTGGAACTCGTTACCCTTCGAGCGACACGCCTTCGCGATCAATATGGCGTGGTGTGGTATATCCCCAACGGTGTTATTCAACGAGCAGGGAACAAGTCTCAACAATGGGGGCGCGCACTCTTGGATATTGGTGTGGCTCTTGATACTGATATCGACTTTGCGCAACGTGTCATCAAAGAAACTGCGGACGCGTTGGCGGCAGATGCGAATCATGCCACAGAGATTATTTCAGAACCCGAAGTGCTTGGTGTAGAAGAAATTGGGACTGACCGTATTGTTATTCGAGTCATTGTTAAAACAACTCCGGCTTCACAATGGAAAATAGCTCGCGAACTGCGTGCTCGGATAAAGACAGCGTTTGATGAACAGGGAATTGAATTGCCACCTCCCACAGCCCCAGCGTCTTATCGAGATGCCATGGGCCCGAATACGGGCGTGCCCAAGAGGTAAAAGTCACTAAACCTTTCTTTTGCCTAAAACCTTTGCTTTGGCGTGAAGGATCCTTGCTGAAGTTAGGGTTTGATCTTGGGTAAGTAAGGAATGTGCCACAAGGCGAATAATCTTTCCCAAGGTCGGACCCTCCCCATCACACAAGGTAATATATTGTGATGCAACCCGCTCCCTTGCCTTACAGTCCCACACGCCGAAGCGGAAATCTTCTCTTTACTGCTGGTCAGATTGGCTGGGATCCTGCAACAGGAATTGCCAAACCAGGCATAGAAGAGCAAACGCATCAAGCAATGAAAAATCTTATTGGACATTTAGAAAACAGTTCTTCCTCCCTTGCTGATGTAATCAAGATCACTATCTTTCTTACCAACATGGGCGATTATGCGAAATGTAATGAGGTTTATGCGACCTATGTATCTGAACCGTATCCGGCACGCACTTGTGTAGCGGTCAAGGAGCTTCCTCGCGTCTCTGATGTTGATCTTGTGATTGAAATCGAAGCAATCGCTGAAATTAAATAGTCATTTACAATGTCCACTGATCTAAAAAATGTAAGTCCTGTCTATGACATCGCAATAGTTTCTCCGCTTGAGCGCGCGTCGAAACTTTCAACATTGTTGGGGTGCGATATTTATCTCAAGCGTGAAGATTTACAACCCGTTCACTCATTTAAGCTTCGTGGGGCATACAACAAAATCGCGAGTCTGACAAAGACACAAAAAGAGGCAGGTATTATTACTGCAAGTGCGGGGAACCATGCTCAAGGTGTCGCCTTGGCTGCTAAGAAGCTCAAACTTAAGGCAACGATTGTGATGCCTGCAACAACACCGCAGATCAAGATGGATGCTGTGCGTTCTTATGGTGCAAAAGTGATTCTTTTCGGAGATAGCTATTCAGATTGTTACGACCACGCGCAAGAAGTAATGACAGAAACAGGTATGACTTTTGTGCATCCTTTTGACGATGAAAAAGTGATTGAAGGCCAGGCAACGATTGCTACAGAGATTCTTGATGAGCTCAGTGATGTTACGCATGTATTTATTCCTATTGGCGGCGGAGGGCTCATCGCCGGGATGTCACAGGTACTCAAAACAGCGAATAAGAAGATAATTGTCATAGGTGTTGAGCCAGAAGATTCCAATGCGATGCAACAGTCATTGAAAGCGAAAAAAGTACTCACGCTTGACCATGTGGGTATCTTTGCTGACGGTGTCGCCGTCAAGACAGTAGGAAAAAAGACCTTTGTGCTCACACAGAAGTATGTAGACAAGGTCATTACTGTTGATAACGATGAAATTTGTGCAGCGATCAAAAGAATTTTTGAACAGACGCGTGCTATTTGTGAACCTGCAGGTGCACTTGCAGTCGCAGGAGCTACAAAGTATTTCTCTCGTCAATCAAAAAAGAACGACGGCGTGAAAGCTGTATGTGTTAACTCGGGCGCCAACATTACATTTGAACGATTGCAATTTGTCACGGAACGAACGCTGATTGGTATGAAATCAGAATCAATCTTTGCCATTACGCTTCCTGAACGACCCGGAGCGCTGAAGAAACTATATAAAGATGTTATTCATGGGTTTGCGATTTCCGAATTTTCTTATCGTCTGGCCACGCGTGATAAAGCGAACATTTTTATTGGCCTATTGACGGGCAATGAAGAGAAAAAAGAAATCGTGATAGATCGGTTACATAAGCACAAATTTGATTTTGTCGATTTATCCCACGATGATTATGCAAAAGAGCATGTAAGGTTTATGATTGGCGGAAAGTCTTTAGATGCGAAGAATGAACGATTCTATTCGTTTAATTTTCCCGAACGTCCGGGCGCATTGCGTGATTTTCTCGATGCAATTCATAATCGTTTTAATATTTCGCTTTTTCATTACCGTGGCCAAGGCGGAGACACCGGTCAAGTCCTCATGGGATTCGAAGCAGAAAATGTCGGTGAACTAGAAGAAACGCTTAAAGAAGCCGGTTATGAATTTGAGCAAGTGAAATCGAAAGCGATAAGTGCATTCCTATGATGATCGCAGCAGCCCTGGACTGGACAGAAGTCGCTCTTTACACCCTTGGCGGTGGAGTAATTGGCGGAGTGTACGCATTTGTGAACAAAGCTGTTCACAAGAAACACAAGGAAGGTTCATCGTCTTCCGCGACTGGTTCTGGAACAAATCTTCCGACAACAATGCAAAATCGTTTGGGAAAAACGCGTTCTACTTTTGCAACGACGCTTACCCGTCTTCGAGGCAAGAGCACCGTTGATCCTTCGTTCTGGACGGGAGTTGAAGAGATGCTTCTCCTGTCGGATGTGGGTATCACCACAACCGAATTTATTTGTGAAAAAGCACAGAGCTTGTGTGATGAGAATAAAACGAGTTCTACAGACGAAGCACTTGTAATTGTAAAAGAAGTATTGCTTGGAGTTTTTCAAGCAGACCGTGAGCCGATCATAAAATCTGGATTAAACGTTTGGCTTTTTGTGGGAGTCAACGGAGTGGGGAAAACCACCTCAATCGCAAAAATCGCCAATTTTTATCGACGTCAAGATCGTAGTGTTCTGATGGTTGCCGGAGATACTTTCAGGGCTGCCGCTGCAGATCAACTTGAAACATGGGCCACACGAACGGGTGCCGATATTGTGCGCAGCACCGAAGGGGCAGACCCCGCATCGGTTGTATTTGACGGTATGGAAAAAGCCAATGCAAAACAATACGAGGTAGTTCTCGTTGATACAGCCGGTCGCCTTCACACAAAATCAAACTTAATGGAAGAAGTAAAAAAGATTCGACGTGTTGTTGAGCGAACACAGGATGCTTTGAAAGAAGTCCTTATCGTCATCGATGCAAGTACTGGGCAAAATGGCTTGGTGCAAGCTCGCGAGTTTGGCGAAGCAATGGGTATCACAGGTGTTGTTCTGAGCAAGCTTGACGGATCTTCGAAAGGCGGGATTGTTCTCGCGATTGAACATGAATTAGGTGTTCCCATTAAGTGGGTAGGACTGGGTGAAGGTCAGAACGATCTTGTTCCGTTTAACCCCAAGGAATACGTCGACGCCTTAGTTTCGTGATTTGTATTAGCTAGGGTCGTATCTTGGGAACGAAGCTATCTTTACGACGCGTAGCCCAAGGTGCGGCCCTCCCCTAAAGTAACTCATCTGCAGCAGTTCGTTCAGTTGTTTCCAGGATTACGTTTCGCAGGTGCGACCCTCCCTGTCGTCAACTAATAGAATGTTCAGATGTTCGACTCCCTCTCGTCACGCTTTGAAGGCATTTTTGACAAGCTCAAATCTTCTGCGCGTATTACTGATTCAGAAATAGAAGAAGTCTCAGGCGATATCCGCCGTGCGCTCATCGACGCTGACGTCAATATCATCGTCATTAATGAATTTGTCGATCATATTGCATCTGCATGCAAAGGTATTACGCCCAGTCCTGCGTTAACCTCCTCCCAGCAGATCATCAAAATCGTTAACGATGAATTGACACGACTTCTTGGTAGCGAGGCGGTCAAGCTCAATGTCAGTTCTAAACCTCCCACCGTTATTTTGCTTGCTGGTCTTCAAGGTTCAGGTAAAACGACACATGCGGGAAAACTCGCGAAGCACCTCACGTCCCAAGGCAAAAATGTTCTCCTTGTGGGGGCTGACCTTGCCCGCCCAGCAGCGGTGGAACAGTTGCGCGTGTTGGGAGCTCAAATAGATGTTCCCGTTTATTCTGAAGGTTCAAACCCTGTCAAAGTTGTCAAAAAAGCATTTGATGAAGCAGCCCGCCTGAATCGCGACACGATGATTGTAGATACGGCAGGTCGTTTACAGATCGACAGCGATTTGATGAACGAACTTGAAAAGATCGCCAAGGTTGCACAACCTGATAATACTTTGTTGGTAGTCGATGCGATGACGGGTCAAGAAGCTGTCAATGTTGCTCAAACATTTAATGAACGCATTCCGCTCACGGGTGTGATTCTTACAAAGATCGACGGAGATGCTCGCGGTGGTGCGGCGCTCAGTGTGCGCTCTGTTACAGGTGCTCCGATTATGTTCGTGGGAACGGGTGAACGTCTCGAAGATTTTGAAGATTTTTATCCCGATCGTATGGCGAGCCGCATCTTGGGAATGGGCGATGTCCTCACCCTGATCGAAAAAGCGGAAACTGCATTTACTGAAGAACAAGCAATGGATGCGGGTCGCAAACTCGCAAGCGGAGATTTTGGTCTTCAAGATTTTCTCGATCAACTCAAAATGGTCCAGAACATGGGGCCGCTCGGTGGTTTAATGAAGATGATGCCGGGTATGCCCAAAGAAATGAAAGATGTCGACATCGACGATGGCCAAATCGCCCAGGTAGAAGCCATCATTCTTTCCATGACCCGTCAAGAACGCGATGACCCTTCCTTGGTGAGTGGATCTCGTCGAGCGCGTATCGCCAGCGGTTCAGGCACAACGACAACGCAAGTCAACCAACTCTTGAAGCAATTCTCACAGATGCGATCCATGATGAAGGGCATGATGGGTGATGCCATGGGAATGCCGGGTTCGGGTAAAAAAGGTAAAGGCAAAAAGGGAAAGAAGAAACCTTCGAAGACCGGTATGATGCGAAACGCCATGGCCATGCAAAAGGAAATGAAGAAGAACCCCGGAGCCTTTGAAGGTTTAATGGGAGACAACGATATGAGCTCATTTTTGCCACCACCGCCCCAATTCCCGAAGAAGTAGCGGTTAGTGTCGTTCCTGTGTGAAGCGCAGAACTGTATGCCGGGAGACAACTGAACGGACAGATGCTACTGAGTTGTTTTGGGGGAGGGTCCGACCTTGGAAAGATTATGACCCTTGTAGGTCACATTTCCTTTCTTTCCAAGATCAGACCCTATATGTGGACAGTTCGACTGTTCTGGCCCTGGTGAACTAGTATTTCTTCTTCCTAATACTTCGTAATCCTGAGAGGAAACACGTGTCAGTAAAACTTCGCTTAACTCGCGTGGGTAAGAAAAAGAACCCCATGTACCGAGTCGTCGTCGCAGATGAACGCGCACCCCGTGATGGTCGCTTCATCGAAATTATCGGTCAATACCAACCACTTGAAGAGCCATCGATGATCAACATCAAAGATGACCGTGCTTTGTACTGGTTGGGTCAAGGTGCGCAACCTTCCGAAACCGTCCAAAAGATTTTGGCAGTGTCTGGTGTATGGGCTGAGTACGAAAAGACTCAATCTGAAAAAACTAAGGCGAAAGCGAAGGCTGCGCTTGCAGCTCGTGCGAAAGCCACCAAAAAAGCTCCTAAGAAAGAAGTAGCTGAAGAACCAGCAGCCCCAGAAGCATCTGCTCCTGCGGCGCAAGAAGCTACACCCGAAACCGAAACAACCGAAACTACAGAATCAACAGAGAGTGAATAATGACCGACACCGAAACTCTTGAAGAAAAAGACAACCAAGAAGAAGTAGAAGAAACACAAGAAGAATCAGCACCAAAGATTGTTCTTCCTAAACTCGATAACGTCGATGACGATCTCCCCGGAGACCGTGCAGCCGCAGTTATTGAACACATTGTTCTTTCTCTTGTTGAGAACAAAGACAATGCTGAAGTCGAAGTTGTTGAAACCGGCGATAATTCCATTGAACTTCATGTTCATGCTGACCCTGATGAGATCGGTCGCGTCATTGGCAAGAAGGGCCGTGTTGTTCAAGCGATGCGACGCATTGCACGCGCAATTGGTTCTGTTGAAGATGTGAACATCGGCGTAGAAGTGATCGATCCGAATCGTCCTCCTCGAGATCGTTCGCGTTCGAATAACGATTACGACGACTAAATTTCCGAGGCTCTTTTCGAGCTATGGACGTTTCAACTCTTCCCGACAATTTTCTTCGAATCGCTAAGTGCGGTCGCGTTGTCGGTCTCAAAGGCGAAATCGCCTTATGGCCAATTTCCAATGTTGATGAACGTTTCCTCGTTGGCAGCGAACTATTTTGCGAGGACGGCACGAAGCTGTCCATAGATGCTATTCGCCCTCACAAAGATCATTATGTTGTTCTCTTTTCCGGGAACTCCTCACGTGAAGATGTCGAACCATTAACCAACGTCATCCTTTATGCACCAGCTTTGGACGAAGACGTTTTAGATGATGGCGAGTTCTTTGTCCATGACTGTATTGGCAAGAAAATTGTTGACCAAGAGGGTAGGGAACATGGAATTGCCGAAAAATACATTCCGAGTGCGGCAAGTGATTTACTGGAGTCAGACGAAGGTATTTTAATTCCGTTTCGGTTTATTACTCGTGTCGATGACGACATTGTTTATGTGGATGCTCCCGAAGGTTTGTTCGATGTGAATGACAAGGATTTCTCGTGACATTCTCGATTGATATCTTCACTTTGTTTCCTGAATATATTGATGGACCAAGTTCGCTCGCGTTACTGGGTAAAGCTCAAGAAGGCGGTCTTGTTTCCGTATCTTCGCACGACATAAGAAAATATACGAAGGATGTTCACCGGAGCGTGGATGATCAACCTTATGGTGGGGGTCCTGGAATGGTGATGACTCCTGAACCGCTTTTTGATGCAGTCGAAGATGTGCAACCACAACGGCCTTTGTTTGTTCTCAGTGCATCGGGCAAAAAATTTACACAAGACATGGCGTATGAGTTGAGTCGTGGTGATGGGTTCTCTCTTATTTGTGGACGCTACGAAGGCGTCGATCAGCGTGTGGCGGATCACTTGGCAGACGAGGAAATTTGTGTCGGCGATTTTGTCCTTGCTGGGGGAGAGGCCGCAGCGTTAATCATGATCGAAGCAGTGACGCGATTGGTTCCTGGCGTGATGGGCAACGATATGTCTCACGCGCAGGAAAGTTTTTCGTCGGAATCGAATCAGTCTGCAATATTAGAAGCGCCTCAATATTCACGACCGGCCTCGTTTCGGGGTTTTGATGTCCCCGACGTTCTTCTATCGGGCGATCATGGTGCCATTGAGAAGTGGCGCGAAGAACAGAGTATCTCCAAGACCAAGAAGAATCGCCCGGATCTACTCACCGGTCATCCCGAACCACAACAGTCATCCTGAGCGCAGCGAAGGATCTCCGCGCAGCGGGCGCAAGTCGCGAGACAACTGAACGAACTGCTGC
>CALMUU010000060.1 GCA_937872965.1 uncultured Actinomycetes bacterium | reverse complement strand
ACTTTTACACGCTTTCCTTTTTTGACAATTTCGATTGCTCGTTGTTCTTCGCTTTCCTTAGTCATATCCGTAGCCCTCACCCGTGTCATCCGGAGCACTCACCCGTGTCATCCAGAGCCCTCCCCCGTGTCATCCAGAGCGAAGCGAAGGATCTCCGCGCAGCGGTGTGCAAAGTTTTCCGCATCACCACTCCTCGAAGGAATCACCGGACGCTATCGAGCCGTCATTCAGAGCGAAGCGAAGAATCTCATCCAAAACAGCCAATATTCTCTTCGCAATAGCCACAGCCAAGAGATACGCACCCGACATCTGCGTCAATGCCGTCACCCCGGGAGCCATACGCACAAACCTTCAACACCATACGGGCGGATTCACCGTAGAGCTTCCCAGAGAATTAATTAAAACTCCCGAACAAGGAGCCGCAACATCTGTCCTTGCCGCCGCATCGCCATTCCTCGAAGGAATCACCGGACGCTATTGAGCCGTCATTCTGAGCGAAGCAAAGAATCTAACCAAGCAACACCCACAGACGAACGACTCGACGACATGACAGGCGTTCTCCCCTTCGCGATTGATGAGGAATTAGCGGAGAAGTTGTGGGATGTTTCGGTGGGGATGGTTGGTTAACTTGAGCAAGTTGATTGATCAAGTTTTTTTGTCATCGATAATATTCCCTTTTTCATCGCGATGAGTTTTTTTGATTCCCTGAAAGAACCCATAGTTACCTGCCAAAGCAATAAAACCTAGAGCCACGGAAATTATAATCCAACCACCATTCTTCTGATAAAAATAGTATGAGCCGTATGCTGGAAAAACAAATACGGCAAACCCAGCAATAGCTTCTGCATAATTTCTTGTGAGTGAACTCTCGCTATCAATTAATTTTTCAATTTTCTTTTCGATATGTTCCGTTAGAGTTTTGTGAATCTTACTGTTAGATGGAAGAGCACTTAAGATAGCAAGATCAGATTCGACATTTTTTCGATACGTACCTTTAAATATATTGATGAAAGCTGGTATTACTGCCAGTAAGGTTGCTATTGCACCAATGATGAGAACTAAATCTGAAGTTTTCATGCAACCTCCGACTCTTCCAGGATTGCCCAAGGGCCATACGTCACAAAATTCCATTCAGCATCATTGTCGGCGATAGAAAATCCCTTTCCATCTTTACCTTCCAGAATCATTCCCAGTCTTCCTCGTCGCACTTCACCATTAATAGAACATGTGAAGAATACTGCTGCCATTGCGGGTGTACTGTAATCAAAACTGGTTATGTTATAACTCTCAAGTGGGAATTGAGTAAACATTTCACGAAATTCTCCAGCACGCTTTTTTTCTGTTTCAGTTCTCATATTCAGCATGATCGATTGTGCCATGGGTCCAAACTTTTGTGCTCTCCATGCATCTAAAAAATGAATAGCACGCAAAATAATCGGATTTGTAAAAAAATTGTCATTCTCCGCATCCATTTTCACAGGATGCCATCCTTCCATGAACTCTTCAAACTTACGCTTGTTATTAGAATGGTCAATTAAGGTTTTGCCTATATCTTTGATGGATTCGATAAAACCTGGCTGGTCTTCCGTAATCGGTGGTTTTTTATTACGCGCATCCGCCCAATCAGAAATGGCGAAGAGCATATTCCAGGCTTTTGTTGCCACAATATCGTTGTCATAATGCAGGCATCTACCGTGGACAATCCCATGACGGAATAGCTCGAATACCTCATCGTCTGTTGTTTTATCGAATTTCTTCGTGAATGTTTTCATTGCATTACTAAGCCCGAGCTGATGACCACCAATACTGTCCCATGCAACCATTTCATCTGGGTTTTTGGCATGCATCCCCTGCTGATGGCCAGGATCAAGATCATTTACGAAACCATCCATAACTTCGATCAAGCCTCTTGCTGTATCAGCATAACGACGTGCCAAATAATTATCTTTTGCTTGGAGGATAAGGTGCATTCGTCGCTGAAATCCTTCATGATGAGTCAGTCTGGTAATCCAAGACTCAAGATGATCTTCAACTTGGTACATCTCGATCAAAAGTGTTTCGGCCTCTTCTGGATCCGAAGCACTAACAAGAATGTCTGTAATCTTATCTACGTTCATACTGTCATTCATTACCCAATTTCGCGGGCCAAGACAGTTGCAAAAAAGGTCCACTAGATCCGTCAACTTCTGAAGTTCAGTCTTCATTTCACTGATTTTCTTACGCATACTCGGTGAAAAGAAAGACAACAGAGTTAGCGCTTTCAGTCCCTCGCTTAACTCAATGTAGGATGGCAAATCAGCAACACTTCCGTACGGTGTCACAACTGGATCTTTATCTACAACGGACATTCATTTAGCTCCAATAAATTATTAACTATTGTGCTGTCAAACTACCATTAATTATGACTCATCGTCTCAACAAAGTTCACATGATTTGGGTAGCTGCACAGCAGTTAGTGAGTCGACCCAACTTTAAAGTTTTTGCCTCTATTTTGGAAGAATGGCTTGGCAACCATATTGCTCTGCTTTCGTCTTGATGTGAAAATTTTTCACTTTTTACGACAGCGGGGTGCATTGTTTCAAGTTGCTCAAAAGACCATTGTTCTGGATCATCAGAGTACTTAACTTGATGAATACCCGTCGGAGATGAATACTTAATCATTTCGATATTAATGCGGCTAAAAAAGTTTTGAAGGTCAATAATTTCGAAGCACACGTGTTCTCCTTCAAACCCTCGCATGACCTCTTTTCGTGAACTTCGTGAAAGACAGTAAACGTATAAATCTGGTGATTCCACGGTAGTATTAAAGGTTGTTTCATTCATTTCGAGAGCGAGAGTGTCCCAATCAACCTGAAGCAGACCTTTTTGGTCTATTACGCTTGCGAGTTCGGTTCCTTTTGCAGCTCTTCCGGAGAGAGTTCCTGTTTCCTTCTTTATACCTTCTAACGGATCGTAACGACCTTCCCCAAGTTCCACGTCTCTATATCCAAGAAGTGTGCCAATTTTGACGATGCCTTGAATTAGAAAATCAAGCGCATACTCTTTTGGGATGAATTTATATAGCCTGAGACCATCCATAGTTCTCAAAGTTTAGTTACTACGTAAATCGTAGAGTGGTTCAAGACGTGTGGCTTAGTTAGAACACACTTGGCAAATCAACGTCATATAGGTCTTTCCCACCAATAAACTTAAAAGCAACGTGTTGATTTTCGTCCAGGAAACCGAGCTTGCCAGCGAGGTGCAAATTAACCACAAACTAAGATAAATCCCTATGACTGCAGCTTCTGACAACATTAAAGAACAAGAACGCGCAAAACTTCACAGCACAATCTGGAAAATCGCAAACGACCTCCGCGGCAGCGTCGACGGTTGGGATTTCAAACAGTACGTCCTCGGCATTCTCTTCTACCGCTTCATCTCTGAGAACCTTGCGAACTACATCAACGAGCAGGAACAGGCAGCCGGCACGCAAAACTTCGACTACGCGTCACTCGCAGACGAAAAAGCAGAGCTCGGTCGCGTAGAAACCGTAAGAGAAAAAGGG
>CALMUU010000059.1 GCA_937872965.1 uncultured Actinomycetes bacterium | reverse complement strand
AAGGATGGTCGTGCGTTTCTATGACTTCTTCGCCAATACTTGCACCATAGGCCATCAGTAATTCCTTTTGTTCCGCGTTCAGATCTTTGACCGAAGGAATCACAACGGTTACATATATAAGAATGTCGCCGCGTCCGCGACCACGTAAGCGCCCCATGCCGTGATGTCGTAAACGAAACACTTCTCCCGATGGAGTGCCAGGAGGAATATGGAGAGTCTCCGTATTTTCCAATGTTTCAATGTCAATCGTTTTCCCGAAAATTGCTGCCAAAAAACTAATCTCTTGAACTGCAACAAGATCGTCACCGTGCCGTTCAAAACGATCGTGAGGTGAGACGTTAATGGACACATACAGATCCCCATTGGCACTTCCGCGCAAACCTGTCGGTCCTTGGCCAGACAATCGCAAACGTGAACCTGTTTCCACGCCGGCAGGAATTGTGAGTTCGATGGTGACGGGTGTGGGCACAACACCTGCACTATTACATTGTTGGCAAGGATCGGGAACCACAGTCCCCATACCTGAACAGGTAGGGCACGGAGCGGCAGACATCATTTGACCAAAAAATGTTTGACGTACTTCCTGCACGCTTCCGGCTCCCCCACATGTAGAACATGTGTGCACCTGAGTTCCCGGCTTAGCCCCTGAACCTGAACAGATTTCACACAATCGATCAAGGGTGAGGTTCAGAGATCGCGTCACTCCAAAGGCGGCCTCGTTCAACATCACGTCGATCTGTGCTGCGGCATCATTCGAGACACGCGAATTCGAAGAAAAAGGAGAAGATGCGAAGCCGGACCCTCCAAAAAAAGATTCGAAAAGATCAGAAATATTGAACTCGAATCCTCCACCACCTTGGGAATTAAATCCGCCACCCGAGCGAAGACCATCGATTCCGTACTGGTCGTACTGCGCTCGCTTTTCGGGATCACTCAACACTTCATAGGCAACAGCAATTGCCTTAAATTGTTCTTCAGATTCAGGATCATTTTGAGTTGCATCAGGGTGATGCTGCCGAGCTAGGGCTCGGTATGCTTTTTTAATTTCTGAAGCATCCGCCGTACGCGAAACTCCTAAGAGTTTATAAAAGTCTGTTTCCATTATTGATCCAGAAACTTTGTGACTGTTCCACTTGCCGCATTGAGATACGCAAACACTTGTGAATAATCCATACGCGTCGGACCAATGATCCCTACAGCACCCGTGTCTCCATCGCCGGAAACAAAAGGTGCGAGCACCATGGAATGACGGCTCAGTTCATCATACATATTTTCAGAACCAATGCGTGCAGCAATCGTGTCGTCGACACTGCCGCGAATGAGTTCGATCAGCATCATGTGTTGTTCTAATAATGATAAAAGTTCAGAGGAGATTACAGAACGGTCAGCATCTCGTTCAGCTTTCGCTATATTGGCCACTCCTGCAATATGAACCGATGCTTCGGGTTGATCAAGACGAACTTCTCGCGCGAAAGCATCTTTTATCTGGACAGTAAAGCTTGCCATTTGCGCAGGGGAATTTTCACGCAACACATCCCTCAATGTATGTCCGCAAAAAAAGTCGCGCAGATCTTGCACACGATGAGCGAGGAGGCGATCGTCAACTTCCTCATGCCCAGACGCACGATCATCAAATAAACATTGTGCTTCAACGACAACACGTTCGATTGTAGAATCGTCAAGAAATAAGGCCACGACAACGCGACCGTCCCCTAATCGAGAAATATGAACGTCACTGACCCGAGCAGTACTACTTGCATCTTTGACAATAACTGCCGTGTGGTGAGTGAGCGAAGACAAAAGGATCACGGTTTGCTCTAAAAGTGTATCGATATGGGAAACAGATGAACTGCTAAACATCCCATCGATCAATTGCGACTGGGCACGGCGACTTTTGTTGTGTACATCTGCAGGGACAAAGTTATCTACGAAGAAGCGGTACCCTTGGTCAGTAGGAATTCGCCCGGACGAAGTATGCGTGTGCGTTAAATACCCGGCATCTTCCAGTGCATGCATGTCATTTCGGATGGTGGCAGCGGAGACATCGAGCGCACTGCGTTCCGATACGGTTTTGGACGCGACTGGTGTAGCATCATCGACATAAGAGTCAACGACTGTTCTAAGAATTGTTTTTTTCCGATCGTCCACAACAAATTCTTTGTCGCGTGCAGATGTGGGTGCCATAATCCCCTTATTCTACAACGCTCACCAATTGTTCATACTCCTCGTACAAATCAACCATGATTCGATGTGCCATAAGTCGACCCTTAACACTTAAGGAAACACGACGATCAGCCGGATCGAAAACGACAAAGCCCTCGTCAATAAATTCCTGAAGCCCAGCAGAAACTTCTTGTGGCCAGAGCACTCCTTGACGAGTTCTCAAGGTGAGAGAAAAGATTTCTTCGTCGCGCGTGATCGATTCCATATCATCACGATTAACAAAAAGTTCGGAGTTCAGAGGATCGGGGTTACGTCGCTTACTAAATCTTTCTAAATATGTATCGATGTGACGTGGTGTCGACCAGCGTTGGTTGTGTGTAAAGCCGTGCGCCGCGCATCCCAACGCAATGACGTCACCACCACGCCAATACGTCAAGTTATGTTGGCTTTCACATCCTGGTATTGCCCAATTCGAAATTTCATACCACTCATAACCATTCGCACTCAACACAGCATCGGCGACTTCGTACTTATCGGCAAGAACATCGTCATCTGTTGGTTCTTTTTCTTGTGCGGCGACTGCACGTCCAAGAGGAGTACCTGGTTCTATACCCAGCGCATAAGCAGAGATATGAGAGAGGTCAAGAGTCTTTGATTCTTCGAGTGTTGCCATCCAATCTTGCATTGATTCATTCGCGGCACCATAAATAAGGTCACCGCTCACATTGTTGATTCCCGCCTGGGAAATAATGTCGCGTGCTGTGCGCACATGTCCCGCCGAATGTTCTCGTCCGAGAAATTGGAGAACATGATTTTGCGTACTTTGAATGCCCAACGAAATACGATTAACACCCGCGGATTTATATGTCGTCATCTTTTCGGATGTCACATGGTCGGGATTTGATTCGACAGTAATTTCAGTTGCGTCCGTAATGTTTGTCGTATCTGAAATCGTTTCAATGATGCGCGCAATATGGTCTGCATCAATCAGGTTGGGTGTTCCCCCACCAAAAAAGATCGACGTTAAAGGCTCGGTTTGAGTATCTCCATAAAGAGCAGATGAGAATTCCCACTGGCGCACAACAGCATCGATATATTCAACAACGTTGTCTTCACGATCCGTCCATGTCGCAAAATCACAGTAATCACACCTGCGCGAGCAGAAAGGAATGTGGACATAAACACTCAGCGCCATGAGGTGAGACTATGCGACATTGGTGCTTGGGAGCAGATCGTGAAGGTTAGAATCTGCTACGGAGAGGGAAATCTCACGGAGTGCAACACCGAACCATAAGACGGGAGACAACTGAACGAACTGCTGCTACTTAGTTGCCAGTGGGGAGGGCCGAACCTTGGGCTATACATCGTAAAGGTAACTCCGTTCCCAAGGAACGACCCTAAAAACATCTCATGAATGCATTTGTCCTGGTCAAAGGCTTTCTCACCCTACAATTCCGTGAACGCCACCATTGTGCTTGCTAGAGTATTTATCTGTGTTGAAAGCCGATATGTATCGCGCGCCGTCACGCGGACGGCTCTTATTTCTGATTGCGACCGTCCTGGTACTGCTCTCAGTGGCTACCCAAGCCGCCTTTGCTAGCCCCGTCGAAGATAAGCGCAGGCAGGCCGCGCAGATCGCCGCACAAATCGAAGCCAATGGCGACAAAATCTCGGCAATGGCCGAAAGCTATAACTACACACGAATCCAGCTAGGGAACCTCCGATCTTCGGTCGCTGGTGCACAATCTCAACTCGAATCTGCTGAAATTCAAAACAACGAAGTCCGAGCACGGGTTCAAAAGCGTGCATTAACAATGTATTCTTCGTCGATTGAAGAAGATGATCTCCCCATCGCACGCGTGAATGAAAAGCGAAAAGATCAATACGCCGATATCGCCACAGGAAATGACACATCGACAATACGACAACTTCAGATCACGAAAGAGACTGTCTCTGAACGTAAAGCTGAGCTCGAAAAACAACTCGCGTCAATTTCCGATCAAGAAAAAAAGCTTGTAGACCAAAAACGTGCTCTTGAATCAGCTAACGCTACGCAACAAGCTTTATTGAACCAAACAAAGGGTGAGCTAGCAGCGCTCATTGCATCTGAGCAACGTGCACGTGATGCACGAGCGCGAGCTGCAACTCAAGTAGCAACTCAAGTAGCAACAAACCGAACTGCTACTAAGAGTGCAACTAATCAAGTACTCCCCGCAAATCTTCCAGCACCCTCCCCCAAGGCAGCTATCGCAATTGAATTCGCACGTCAACAACTAGGGAAGCCCTATCGCTATGCTGCTTCGGGACCCGATATGTACGACTGTTCAGGTTTAACAATGCGTGCTTATGGAGCTGCAGGTTTGAGACTTCCCCACTACTCAGGCGCCCAGTATGCAATGTTTCCCAAAGTTCCCATCGATCAACTGCAGCCAGGGGACCTTGTCTTTCGAGGCCCTGGAGGATCCGCCCACGTCGCCATATACATTGGCAACGGCAAGATCATTACTGCTCCTCAAACAGGTGACGTTGTAAAGATTGCGAATATGGGGCGTGTTATCGGTGGCGTACGCCCCGGCTGATCGTTTTTCATTCCGAGGCTTCAGCATTTGTCATTCCGAGCCTGCGAGGAATCTCCGCGCAGCGGAAATATTTATCTAACTCTATCTTCGTACACCCGCTTCGTGGAGATCCTTCGGGCTAAAGCGCTCTGGATGACAAAGCGGAAAATCGCGTACGACCGCTTCGCGGAGATCCCTCACTTCGTTCGGGATGACGGTCCCTTCTAGAGATCAGGTAGCGTCGAGTTCGCCTCGAAGCTTTTGCTGCTGCATCCTCAGCTAGAAATAACAAAAATTGTCGTTGTTGGGTCAGATCCGAGTCGAGGATGAGCGACTTTGCGTTGCACTCGGAGCGAGAATTGTAGGCTCGGATCCAGCCAACATTCAAACAAAAATCTCAATCGTCAAGTTTCAAAGCGGCAACAAAAGCTTCGGGCGGAACTTCTACGCGACCGATCGACTTCATTTTCTTTT
>CALMUU010000058.1 GCA_937872965.1 uncultured Actinomycetes bacterium | reverse complement strand
ATGCTGGCAGAGCCAGACATTGCTCGCGGTCGCTCCTCCGATCGCTCCCTGTGACGACGTCGAATACATAAGGGCGTTTGATGGCAAATAGAGAGCTAGTATTTTGACAATGAACCAGTTCCCGTCTTTTGAAACACACTTTGATGTCTGGCTCATTGCTCTTATTTGGTCTGGTGCCTACTGGGTAGCTTTTGTACGTATCGGAGCACGCCTCGGTCAGCCGACACGACCAACTCGAGTGCAACTTATCGCTCACTGCGCAGCGGTACTTACGTTTTTGGGCGGTTCACTCTGGCCGGTCCATGATGTTGCTGAGAAGTCTTTATATTTCGTTCACATGGCCCAACATTTGGCCTTCATTAACCTGATGGCACTGTTTATCGTCATGTCCATCCCCAGCTGGTTAGCAAGATGGATTCTTGTACGTCGGGGTATATTGCCTGTCGTCCGTGTAGCGACCCGATTTCTTCCTGCCACCATCTTGTTCAATGTGCTGATTGTTGTTTTTCATTGGCCGGCTTTTGTGACGCTGACAGTTAATAGTGGGCTGATCCATTTCTTTGCTCATCTCGTTATGGTGCTTTGTTTTGTGGTGATCTGGATGGTAATTGTTTCTCCCGCACCCGAAATTCGTCGATCCACTCCAATCGTTCAAATGATCTTTCTTTTTCTCCAATCCGTGATTCCGACGCTGCCTGCATCGTTTCTTACCTTTGGATCAAGGCCTTTATATAAGGTATATGAGGATCTCCCCAAGCTTTTTAGTTTGTCGGCATTAGAGGATCAGCGCATTGCCGGATTGGTCATGAAATTGGGAGGCGGGTTATTGCTCTGGGCTGTTATCGCTGTCATATTTTTCCAATGGAGTACATCGGAAACTAATCGAGAATTACGGTTCCGACGCCAGAATGCGAATAAACTGTAAATGGAAAAGACCGGCCACAAGGTCAGGCCTTCTATAAAAAGGACAGTAGATGTCAACTGAAGTCAAAGACACTGAGCCCAGTCAAAGTTCGGAAATCCGCAGAAATGTACGAGAGCGGTTATTGTTGCCTCTAGGTATTCCGGTAGTGGCCGCAATAGTTGTCGCGCTCTTAGGGGTAAGTTTTTCACGTGTCTTTTTGGCAGGTCACGGCCAGGGTCATGAAGGTGCAGCTGAAGCGGTTGTAGAAGAAGCTTCTAAATCCTCAGCTCCTGTAATGTGGGCGACGATTATCACGATCATCGTACTTTTTGGTGCAGCCGGAATTTCGCTGATGAAATCAATGCGCTCAACGTCATTTGGTCTTCTCGCTGTTGGTGCTGTTGTACTTGTTGTTGTCTCAGGCTCTGTCTTGGCGGGAGCTGGCGATGTTAAAGCCGAAACTGTGGACTTTGGGCGTCCAACGGCAGAAGAAATTGGAGCAGCAGATCCTGCAAATAAGGTTGAAATTGATGCGCTCAGTTCAAACTTATTTCAAGCAAAAGAATTCTTTGCTAAGCCAGGTATTGTTCGTGTTGACTATGTTGGCAAGGGCGGAACACACCGATTAAAGATTAGAGATGCTCGATTTAACTGGTTTGATCTTGTCGTCAATAACGCAAGCATCGCCTCAGGAGATATCAAGCTTGATGCTGGCACGTATTATGTTTTCTGTCCTATTCCGGGCCATGAACAAGCCGGTATGTATGCAGATCTAGTGGTGAAGTGACACACACGCCACACGCCGTAGAACGTTCTGCCCTAGAACGCATTCCCTCCACGATTGACAGAACCGCTCTTCCTCATCATGTTGCGATTGTCATGGATGGAAATGGTCGATGGGCGACCGATCGCGGCCTTTCGCGTTCCAAAGGCCACGAGCAAGGCGAACAAGCTCTGTATGATGTGATTTACGGGGCGCGCGATCTGGGAATCGAGTGGGTCACTACGTACGCCTTTTCGACGGAAAACTGGAAACGTCCAGCCCGTGAAGTTGCCTTTCTGATGAACTTCAATGAGAAACTTTTGTTGGCTCGTACGGATGAATTGCACGAACATAATGTGCGTATACGTTTTGTTGGCCGTCGCGAGCGGCGCATTCCTTCGCGTCTTATTAAGAGAATGGATGAAGCTCAGGATAAGACGAAAAAGAATACGGGTTTAAACTTATGCATCGCTTTTAATTATGGTGGACGTGCCGAAATTGTAGATGCCGTAAAATCGCTGGCTGCAGAAAGTTCGGGAGATCTAGCTTCACGGAAGATCACGGAAAAGTCGCTTGCGTCGCATCTCTATTGTTCGGAAATGCCCGATGTGGATCTGGTATTGCGTTCTTCAGGTGAACATCGGCTGTCCAATTTCATGCTCTGGCAAGCAGCCTATGCAGAACTCGTTTTTACGGATACTCTCTGGCCGGATATTCGCCGGGAAGATCTTTTTGATGCTGTTGTCGAATTTCAACGTCGCCATCGTCGTTTCGGAGCGTAATGATGCGAGGCCAAACGTTACGCGACACAGGTGTTGTTTTGCGTACCGTCAAACTCGGTGAAGCCGATCGTATTGTAACGATTTTGACGACCGAGAATGGGAAAATTCGAGGAGTTGCTAAGGGTGCTCGAAAATCTGGTTCTAAGTATTCTGCACGTCTTGAGTCGGGGAGTGTGGTGGATTTTCAGTGGATTACATCAGGGAGAGAACTGGTGCGGATCACTCAAACGGATTCTGTTTTTGCCAATCGGAATTTGCGTGAAAATCTCGATCTATTGAATGCAACTGCTCGCATGCTTGACGCTGTCGATGCTCTCTGTGAACATCATTCGTCACATGATGATTTGGCTGTTATGACGATCAAAGCATTGTCAACAATGAATGAAACTCGTTCGACAAATGTGTGCGGAGTTTTTCTGTTTAAAGTTCTTCGTCTCGAAGGATTTACGCCAGAAACTCATGAATGTCCGTCATGCTTTGCAACAGAAGGTCTTAAAAACTTTTCTGTTGGTCGTGCTGCTTTTTTTTGTACCGATTGCTCGACGTCATCAATGACACAGACGCTTGCTCACACCCGCGATTCCATGAGGGCGATTTTTGATGGCCGCGCCAGTAGCGTGATCGATAATATTCCTGCCGATGTCGCTCATGAAATCGAAACGTTGGCGATTGCCATGATTGAACATCACACCGGACATGGCCTTCGCGCCGTGAATGTCTCTTAGTCTTTCATTTGAGATCCCTGTCCACGTCATCCTGAGCTTGCGAAGGATCTCTCCTGAAGACACCGTAAACGCTAAAGATCCTTCGCAAGCTCAGGATGACTCAGTGAAGTGCAAATTGACCGTGTTGTTGAGCGAGCAAAAGCAGCTGAACTCGCTATATAGTGTCCACAGGCAGCTTCTTGCTCGGCTAACCTTGTACCTCTATGACCCCTGAGAAATCTGAGACAACTGACTTGATGGAAACCATTGTTAACCTGTGTAAACGACGAGGTTTTGTTTTCCCCAGCAGCGATATTTATGGAGGCTTTCGATCGACCTGGGACTTTGGCCCCTTGGGTGTTCTTCTTAAACGAAACGTGAAGGAAGCATGGTTTCGGGCCATGGTGCAGAACCGCGACGATATCGTGGGCCTTGACGCTTCGATCTTGATGGCACCTGCTGTATGGGAAGCCTCGGGGCACCTTGCGGGATTTACTGATCCCCTTGTGGAATGTTCTGTGTGTCATCAGAGATATCGTGAAGATCAGCTCGACGTCACCGATGGCGTAATTGTTCCTCCCGAGTGTCCTCAAAACAAAAAGAAACCCTGTGTGCTCGGTGAAGCAAAGAACTTTAACCTCATGTTCAAGACGCACGTTGGTCCAGTCGAAGATAGCGCCAATGTTGCGTACCTCCGCCCCGAAACTGCTCAAGGAATCTTCGTTAACTTTCTGAATATACTCAATACCACTCGCGTAAAACCACCCTTTGGTATTGCTCAAATAGGGAAGAGCTTTCGCAACGAAATCACTCCCGGAAATTTCATTTTTCGAACACGAGAATTTGAACAAATGGAAATGGAATACTTTGTTCCTCCCGAAGAGAGTCTGAAGTTTTACGAGTACTGGAAACAGGAACGTTTTAATTGGTATGTCAACCTGGGTATTTCCGCAGATGCCTTGCGTCTTCGAGAGCATGACCCCGACGAGCTCAGTCATTATTCTGCTGGTACTGCCGATGTTGAATTTATGTACCCTTGGGGTTGGGGAGAGCTTGAAGGGATTGCTCAGCGCACCGATTTCGATTTAAAGGCACACTCAAAACACAGCGGACAAGATTTGAGCTATTTCGATCAAACGACAAATTCACGCTATGTGCCCTATGTTATTGAACCCGCTGCGGGTGTCGATCGCGCAACTCTTGCATTCCTTCTTAGCGCATATCACGAAGACGAAATTAATGGAGAAAAACGTACAGTTTTGAAACTGCATCGTGATTTGGCGCCTTATAAGGTTGCGGTTCTGCCTCTTTCGAAGAACGATACCCTTGTGCCTGTAGCGCAAAAAATTGCGGATATGTTGCGACCTTCTATGCACATCGATGTTGATGTCACGCAATCGATCGGAAAACGTTATCGACGTCAAGATGAAATTGGTACTCCACAATGCGTGACAGTCGATTTTGAATCTCTTGACGATAATGCCGTAACGGTGCGAGATCGTGACACAACAACCCAAGAAAGAGTTTCGATTGACCAGCTTCTCAACTATGTGACAGCTGCGGAAAAAGGATAGGAATTGCGCACTACTATCGATATAAGCAATGTTGAGTTCGCATCATTTCCTCAACGTATTGCTGCACGTCTGATCGATGTGTTCGTTGTGTCTATGTTTTTCGCCCTTTTTCTTACCTTTAGTGGAGTCGAAATAAAACAAGATGCAGGCTTCGGAGATGATCTAGGCCTAGGAATGTGGGTATGGTTTTTACCCATCCTTTATATAGCCTATGAAGTACCTAGTATTTCCACACGGGGTCAAACTTTAGGTAAACGTATTATGGGCATTGCGATCGTACGTACGGACGGACTGATCGGTATTGGTCTTGATCGTGCGCTCACCCGATTCCTTACAATGACGGCTCTTTCCATGATACCTTTCCTTGGACTTCTTGGTAACGCATGGTTTTTCTTTGACCCACATCGGCAAAGTATTCCCGATAAAGCAGCACGCACCTTTGTGATTCGTATTCCGAAGGAAGATGA
>CALMUU010000057.1 GCA_937872965.1 uncultured Actinomycetes bacterium | reverse complement strand
GGTACACGCATTTCTACTTCCGTTCCTGTTGTGGGTGACGATCGGATCGTTACCGTTCCACCAATTTCGTCAATGCGTCCCATGATGGATGATCGTATGCCTTGTTGAGTTGTCTTTTTCTCTGTAGATTCCGCGTTCGATAGTGAATCAGCATCAAATCCTATTCCGTCATCATGAACGCTCACAACACACATTTCATCTTCCGGTTCTGCATAAATAGTGACCGACGTTGCCCCTGAATGCTTAGCAATATTACTTAAACATTCCGTACATGCACCGGTGATGGCCTTAATGCTTGTACGTGACATGCGGGGAACATCAGGAGCGACAACAATCGAGACAGGGATTTGGTTTCTTTTTGAGAAACTTTCAACAACATCTTCGAGTGCATTGTGAAGCGTTACCACTGAATCGCTATTACGGGAGTTGTGGGTGAAAAGAAATGAACGAAGATCTTGTTCTTGATGCGCAGCAAGCTCAACGACATCTGGTTCCTTCGAGCGACGCTGAATAATCACGAGAGTCTGAAGAACCCCGTCGTGTAACACGCGTGCAATATTGTCACGTGCGCGAGCTTCAGAAAGTTCTCCGCCTGCTTTACGCAAGATTGTTACGATGCCTCCCACTAAAGCACCCGCCAGGCAATAGGTTACCGTCGTCGAGACAAGCGATAGGGCTTGTCCGGCATCCGTAATATCTGTGTGATTGATAATCGAAGCACCGACGCGTGCAAGCCCAATTGCCGCACCAGCAATTAAACCGCCCGACATTCCAAACGAGACACCCGCCATAAGAGCACTTGCCAATATATATTGAGAGGCAAATGCCAATGTGGTGCTAGACGTTCCGTGTTTATACACGTACCCGCCAAGCAGCGTCACGAGAAGCGCAAAGAGTAATTCGCTAATCACGATTTCTCGACGCATCAAGATGGATGGATCGCGACGCGAGATTTGTTGAATAGTCAGCGACAAAATAACGAGTGCGCCCGCTGCCATTGTGGCATACGACGGATACACCATTTTGTTATAGGAAAAAATGACGATACATGCAGCCCAGAGCGCAGCAAAGATGCGATACCAGCACAATCCTCGAATGATTCCGTATTCCACAGGCCGATTCTATTGCGACTTGGTTCGTTCGTCAGCCACATCGGCTATCTTTGCGGAACAGTTACCTGGATATGGGAGCTCCTACTTCTATCGACAAAGCCAACAGTCCCACCTGAATGTGATTTACAATGTCCGTAAATTCTTCCGTAAATGCGTTTCCATCGGAAGCAGCGTAGAGTTCTCGCACAAAGCTGAGGGCAACTTGGCCTTCCTTGTCGTTCGTTCCCTTAGTAAAGAGAAAGTTCGCTACGTCTTCAGGTGCCACTCCACGAGCCAAAACTGAATCAGCACCATCTGCAGACCGCGCATTCAACTCTCGCACAAATCTCGATACAAAATCTTCCTGAGATTGTCCATCTGATTGAACACTTACAAGAACTTCAAGTAATTCCTCCTGACGTCTTGTCGCCATTTCATTACTGGGCGCTACTTGTTCGATGTAAGCAACGAGATCTGCCATTACGTTGATCATCTTTTGACGAGCTTGGGAACTTGAAACAAGACCGACAAAATACGCTGCAGCGTCAGAAGCAGAAGCTATAGATGCAACCTCTTTAAAAGTAGGGGCCTTTCCTGAAGAAATAACCACTGAACGAAACTCTTCGTTACTAAAAAGAGGACCGAGATACTCGGCAAAGCCTTGCGCCACATACCACTGCCATGTTCCTAGTTCGTCTGTGTGCTCTTCGCTATTACGAATTATTTGCATCTCCGTGAAATAGCAATTCCACATTCCGGGAATATCAAGGTCAGCAATGGCACGAAAGAAATTGGCATGCGGCGATTCGCTGGATTGTCCATTACCTGTTCTCAATCTCTCGCTACCAGATAAACCTTCATCTAATTCATCCAGAAGCGCGCCTACAAGAAGCACCCCGGCAAATTTTGCAAGTTCACTATTTTCTGTTTTTTGAACAAAAAGCTTTAGCCCATCCGTTCCTGGAAAATGACGGAGGAGTAATTCTTTATGCTTTCCTGCAAAAGTGTCTGCAAATTCAATTGCTTCTTCTTTGTCGAGATGAGGAAATCGAATCAGAGTTGCCGCCATTTCTACATAATTGACAATCAAAATATGTAGTTCAGATTCATACGCCGCTCTCTCAGGAAAATCTTGGGTATATACATTGAGCGCATCTTGACGTGCAGTAAGTTCGGAAAGACGCCAATAGATTCCCCATGGTTTCAGAGGAGCAATGGTGACCCGACTACCGTTTTGTGTATGTGAACTCGATTCTTTGGCAATTATTATCTGCTCGCCTTGAGACCATGGAAAATGCTGGCGATATGTATTAAAAAAGGCTTGTTGGACGTCCACTGTCACTCCTTGACATCCCACCGATATATAAAAATACATTCTACTAGCGATCAATAAAAATCGCATATGGGGCAGTCTTTCGCTGTCCAGCATTTGCTATACCACCTGGTTGTGCGCTTACATTATTGGATGACAACTACTTTGGCCCGTGCAATTGAATATGGATACGGTGTGACGGACTCCGACATTCGCTTGATTGGTAATGTCGACACGAAACGAATCTTGGTCTTGGGTGCAGGTGAATTAATCACCCCAATTACTTTGGCTCATGCAGGCGCACACGTCATTGTTGTTGATCCTTCGACAGAGCGAATGGCGATGACGAAGTCCTTGGCCACAGAACATGAAGCGCGCGTGGAGTTCCATCAAGGGGCATTTGCTGATCTGGCTTTTTTACGCGCTGATTCAATCGATACAGTTTTTTCACCACTCGTTTTAGATGAAATCGAAGATCTCGACCGAGTCATTCGTCAAAGCCAGCGTGTGCTGCGTACAACCGGTTCGATGATTGTTTCTTTTGAACATCCGATTGCTCGAATGGTTGAGCAAGACGACATTCCTTCAGCACCAGGTGTACTCCCGATGGGAACGCCTCGTATTACGCGAAGCTTCTTTGATGATTCTGACTATGAAACCTTGCGCAATGGACAGCGCGTTGTTGTTTATCCGCGTTCTATTGCACGGATTCATGAACTCTTTATGCGTCACGGTTTCCGAGTTGACTCGATCTGTGAGCCCACGCCTGAGTTTCATCACGAACCTGTCGTGATGATTCCTCCTGTTGTTGTTTTTCGTGCGCGCAAAGAAGGACTATAAGCTTTTCTTCGCCCAGTCGTCGAGCAATACGTATGCTTCGCTTTCTGCGATAGGACCATTCTCTAAGCGATGTTCGAGTAAGTAATCCAATGCACGGCCAACAATGGGGCCGGGTTTCACGTCTAAATGTTTCATCACCTGTGCTCCGTCAAGATGTGGACGAATTTTTTTCAGTTCTTCTTTTTTGGAAAGTTCGGCGATGCGTTCTTCCAGCGCATCCATTCGAGCTTTTAATTCCTCAGCACGACGTTTGTTCCGCGTGGTGCAATCGCAGCGCTGTAAATGGTTGAGGTCATCGAGAAGATCGCCCGCATCGCGAACATATCTTCGAACTGCAGAATCTGACCAACCCATAGCGTAGGTATGAATACGTAAATGGAGAAAAACGAGTTGGCTCACTTCGCTAATCATTTCCTTAGAAAAAGCGAGGGCTTTCATTCTTTTACGTGTCATCTTTGCGCCCACCACTTCGTGATGATGAAAGGACACGCCGTGATCTCCAATCTGTCTGGTCGCAGGTTTCGCGATGTCGTGCATCAACGCAGCAAGACGGACGCGCAATTCTGGCCGAGTGTTTGCAACGACAGCAATGGTGTGCACCAAAACATCTTTGTGAGTGTGAATAGGATCTTGTTCCAAACTCATCGCATTAAGTTCGGGCAAAAACTCATCAGCTAGTTTGGTTTCGGATAGGAAATAAAGGCCCGGTGAAGGATCAGGTACGACAAGTAATTTGCATAATTCATCGCGAATCCGTTCTGATGAAACGATCCCGAGACGTTCGCGCATTTCGTTGACTGCTTGAACAAGTTGATCATCAGGCACGCAAGAAAACCGAGCTATGAACCGTGCTGCACGCATCATGCGCAGCGGATCATCGGAAAAAGAAATCTCTGGAGAAAGCGGTGTCCGTAGCCGCTTATTAATAAGGTCATCCAAACCGTTATACGGATCAACCAATTGTGCTTTAGGGAGTGAAAATGCCATTGCATTAATCGTAAAGTCGCGCCGAGAAAGATCCGTTTCTAAACTATCGCCGAATTCAACTTCGGGCTTGCGAGAATCATCGCGGTAAATCTCTTGTCGATATGTGGTGATCTCAAAATCATGGTCTTTAAATCGCGCACCGATTGTTCCAAAAGCTTCTCCTTGGCGCCATACGTCCGTGGCAACTCCGGAAAGGAGTTCGAGAATTTCTTTGGGCCGAGCATTGGTGCAGATATCGATGTCGTACGACTCTTCGCCCAAAATCGCATCACGAACACTCCCTCCTACAAGATGGAAGTCGTAGCCTGCCTTATCGAAAAGAGTTGCGAGTTCGTACGTAGGTGAGGTTGGGTCAGCAAGAGATGAGAGGCGTTGTTGTAGTTCCATAAGTACCACATATGTGGCTGCATCACTTTACTAAAAGGGTGCCGTCTATTCCCCTCGGATGGTTTCCATTGCGGCGCGCAATTCGGCAGGATTAATCGCATTGCCTAAAGCCTCACGACGAGTAACGAGGCCATCACCAAAGAGTTGCAGTAATGATTGATCCATGGTGTGCATCCCGTAGTAATCACCATCAGAGATGATGTCTCCAAGATCCAAAGGATTATCGCCGGGTTCAACAATCCGATCAAAAATTCTTGACGTCATAGTCATGACTTCACAAGCCGGTACGCGACCCACTCCATCCACACGGGTTACAAGACGTTGGCAAATAATGCCCTTAAGTGTTGCAGCAACAAGCATGCGTGCAGAACGCTGCTGATGAACGGGATAAAAATCGACAAGACGTTGAATAGTTTCGGTCGTGTTCATCGTGTGCAACGTGGTGAGAACAAGGTGGCCGGTTTCTGCGGCAGCAAGAGCAGCCTGAGTGGTTTCGAGATCATTGAGTTCACCAATCAAAATAACATCAGGATCTTGACGAATCACACGATGCATTGCGGAGACATAGTCCTCCGTGTCCGTGCCTATTTCTCTTTGATTCACGATCGAAAGGTGATCCTTGTGAAGCACTTCAATCGGATCTTCAATAGTCACAATGTGTCGAGCTTGATTGTGGTTAATATGGTCAATCATGGCAGCCAAAGTCGTTGTCTTCCCTGAACCTGCAGGGCCTGAAACCACAATAAGTCCATGATGTTCTTCCGCTAATTTTTGAGCAATGGTAGGAAGACCAAGATCTTCAAAAGAAGGAATTCCAGGAACAACACGACGAAAAACCATTCCCACAGACCCGCGTTGACGAAAAATATTGACGCGGAAACGACCTAGTCCAGGAACCGCATAGGCGAAGTCTGCTTCAGAGTTCTTTACAAACTCATCTGCGCGATGTTTTGGCATAATAGTAAAGGCAATGCGTTCCGTATCCCCAGGACCCACGGGTGTAAATTCGGTTTCTTCGAGACGGCCATCAATACGCACGCGAGGACGCGACCCAACCTTGACGTGAAGATCAGAAGCGCCAACATGTATGGCGAAGCGCAGAAGCTCATCTAAATCAACCATGTTTTTATTATCGTCGACCACCCGGCAAGCTTGATGCTCTAATTTGGACAATTTGATTGATACCGAGGGCTCCTGAAGGTCGAGAGAATGACATAAATTCCCCAAAAAGCGCCTAATCTGGAGAACTTGATGAAGATTTCGCTTTTCCGTAGCCGAGGCATCGCAGTTTCAGCCATTGCCCTCGTCCTGGGCATTTTGATTCTCCCTTCCTTTTTCGCAGTCTCGGCATATGCAGAGACAAGTAAAGATTTATCCTTTTCCATTGAGAATCTCAGTCCTTACTCAATTCAAAACAGCACATTGAACTTAACTATTAAAACCAAAGCAGTAGATACAACATTCACGATCAGCGTTTTGGCTCCTACAAATACGCGGAGCGAACTCTTCAACTTTGCAGATAACTTAGGAAAACGGAGGGTACGCGATACGCTTGAAATTCCTCTTTCGAGTTTTATCCCGAGCACAACAGCGGCCAATGAATACACAGTTGTTCTTCCCGTTAATGCGGATGCAGCTACAAGTTTGTCGCTAGGGGCTTCGGGTGTTTATCCTATTTCCATTTCGCAGTCACAATCCTCAAACAAATCAGTGAAGACTCAGTATTCATTCGTCACAAACGTACCTTCTGTTGGGGCAGACGGAATCGCGTATGCCCAACGCCTCAATGTTGTTCCCCTGTTGCAATTTTCGCCCGTTGTTGATCGAATCTCATTAACAAATAGTCGTAACGAACTCACCGACTACGGCAAGAAAATTCGTACTCAGTTTCTTCGCGCTCGCGAAACACTTGAAGTCATTTCTGGCAATTCTGTCCCGTGGTCATTAGTGCTTAGTCCCGAAGCGCTCGATACCTATAGCACTCTGCGCAACGCAAACGCATCTAACATTTCGTCGCCTTCGCTATTCTCTCCTCAGCGAGAGGACGTTGAATACATCAGCGATACGTATGTTCCTATCAACATCGCAGAACTTGAAAAACAGAATGCAAGCAGCGTTTACCCAGATCTCCTCTCCGCAGGGCGATCTAGGGTGCGCCAAGCTGAACTCTCCACTCCTGCACGCACTCTTGTCACACAAGCCATTACACCGAACGCCATTGAGAAAATTGCTCGGACAGGAATTGATAATGTGATTGTGGATGATACAACATTTGCTCGGAGCGAACGCCCAACTACGCGACCTGTATCAATAACGAAAACTGCATCGTCGCTGCGCATTGGCGTTGCTGACACTTCCATCATGGAACATCTCCCTAAATCGTTATCACATTCTGCGCAAGCAAACTATCTTTTAGGAGCTACCTCGGTTGTCACACTCGAAGCACCGAGCTTGGCTCGGGGTTTAATTCTTCCTCTTGATGTTTCCGAGTTAAATATCGCAACCCTAGAAGAGTTCCTGAACAGTATGACGAACAACCCTTTTATTGTGCCCACCACGACAGAAACGTTCTTTTCCCAGATCAGTATAGATAAATCTCTTTCAAAAAAACTCGAAAAGGCAAGCTTCCCTAAAGGAATTGCCAAGTCCTTCACTCATGATGATCTGGAAAAGATTGAAAAGTATTCACGAGGAATAGAGTCCATGTATCCAAAAAATTCTCTTCAATCAAACCGAGCTGTCTGGATGCGGTTATCGGCATATTCGCGGTCCGATCGAAAAATCGGCAAATTTATTAACACTGCAAGCACACAAACATTAACCGAGAGTATAAGGAACGATATCGCTCTCCCTGAAAAAAGAACTCTCACAATCACGTCGCGCGAAAACGAAATTCCAGTAACCATCCGCAACACTTCTGGTGTGCCAATTTCTGTGGTTGTTCGCATCAAGAGCGAGAAACTGGCATTCCCGCAAGGTTCCAGTTTTCCCGCTCTTCTTGATGAGCAAAACACGACCGTACAAATACCAGTAAAAGCTCGTACATCAGGCTCCTTTCCGCTTTCTATCGAGATCGTCACACCGAGCGAGTCGGTGCTCGTTAGCAAGCAGTCAGCTACAGTTCGTTCCACTGCAGTGTCTGGAGCGGGAATGGCGATCGCTGGTGCTTCCGCACTGTTCTTAGCCTTATGGTGGGCATCGCACATTCGTCGTTCACGTAAAAAGCCTATCGCTCCCATCATTAACATCGCTCAAGAAAAATTTGGGTCATGAGTTTATCTCCCAGCGCCCGTCAATCTTTTTTCGTTTTCTCGGGAACTCTTGCATCACGCATCTTGGGGTTTGTCCGCGTCATTCTGATTGGAACCACGCTCGGATACACACGCCTCTCCGACTCATATTCGCTCGCAAATGAGACTCCAAATATGATGTATGAACTTATTTTGGGAAGCCTCATCGCATCGACCATGGTTCCTTTTTTTGTTCAGCAATATAAGCGTAAAGATCGAGACGCGGATCATGCGCTGATGTCTTTTGTGTTCATCTCCGCCATTGGCCTTACTGGCCTGACCTTACTCTTAACTCCCGTTCTTGCTCAGATTATGACTGCGTTGAACTCCTCGAGCACTGCTCAGGCGCAGGAAAACCTGGTTATATTCTTCCTACTTTTTCTCCTGCCTCAAATTTTCTTTTATGCAATGACGGCAGCCATGCAGGCATTTTTAGCAGCACGATCAAGATTTGTTGCTGCCGCTTTCGCGCCCATTATCAATAACGTAGTTGTCATTGCAACATTGCTTTATATTCGCACACGCAAAG
>CALMUU010000056.1 GCA_937872965.1 uncultured Actinomycetes bacterium | reverse complement strand
CGCAGCAGGAATCGCAGCTGCAACTGATTCAAAATCGTGGACAATAGGGACCATCAACCGTGACCAAATCAAAGTTGCATTGTTGTGAGGTCCAACCCATCCAGACCCCGTCAACAAAATCATCATCACCAGTAAAATACTGAGACGACTACCAACCGTTGTTAACCACTCGCGACGATATGCTTTTCTTATCTTATTGATAAGACGAGCGACGTCGATATCCATACCAGTACCCAGTTATCCCTAATCCAAGAATCAAACTAAAAATCACTGTTGGAAGAAGTGGAAAACTAGTTTGATGCAAGGGAGTTGCGCCTGTTCGAGGAGGTCCTGAAATTGCGGGTACTCCTTGACCGTCAGAAGCAGATCCGCCTGGAAGCGTTGTGGCAGTCGTGTTGCTACCCGTGAACGCTGTTTCTGTACTTGAACCTGCACAACTTGGATGCGTGAAAACATCATTATCTAACGTCACTGCAGCATTGCGCGCCAGAGCTCGACCATGGACTGTCACACCATTATTCACAGAAACAGAAGTAAGTGCAAGAATGTTACCGACAAAGGTTGAACCTGTATCTAAGGTCGCAGAGCTTCCTACTTGCCAAAACACATTACATTCCTGTGCGCCGTTAATCAACGATATCGTACTTCCTGGGGAAGTAATCAGCGTTGAATCTGTTTGGAAGATAAAAACTGTATCTGGATTACCCGCACCATCGAGGATAAGAGTTCCTGTCAAAATCAATGGGCCTTTCGCTGCGGCTGCATATACTCCACCTTGTAAATTCTGGCCAGCCAAATCTGCGGGGACAGTAGCGTTAAGAACTCTACCAGCAGCATTGATATATCCAGTTGTTAAATCTGATTGGGCTTGCTGCGCGACAGAAATTGTTACATCTATAGTTGCGGGCGGCAGAACTATTCCGGGAGGAAATCCCGTAACGGATGAACCTGGCCACAAACCTACACTTCTATTAAGAACACTCCCGCCTGTGTTGGTGACAGTCGTACTTCCCAAAACCGAATAGTTACGTGCAGTAGCTAAAGGAACAGTGGGAACAATAGATGCATACGCATTAGATGTAAAGGTAAATAAAGTGGCCATCGGTAAGAGCGTGGCAACCAAGATCGCAAGCACGCGTCTATACGCGACAAGGGAACAGATCCTCATGAGAAACTCGTTTCGTACTTCGGGACATCGCGTGCACCAGCACCGACGCGAAAGAGTTACCTTGTACGTACGATCAACTGGACCAAGTCTGCGAAGAAAAATCTGATTCAGAGTCGGGCATCGTCTAGGTAGGCCAGCAATAGGGGGTGGGATGTTTGCACCCAGTGTTGTTATCGACACATACTAACAATATAGTGAGCTTTTTCTTTGCTATAGGAGTAAACACGTTGACATGAGAGGCTTAGACCTGACATGAATGAGTACTTTATGACAATGTCACAGTAGAGATAAGCGCGCGATGATCACCCACAAGATGATCAGAAACTTTTATTTCATTAATGGAACATCCACGCGCTAAAAACCAATCGATCTGCCTACGAGGACTCTTAGAAGGAGATGTTTTGTATTCGTGTGGTGCATCATAACCGAAACGATCAGCCACAGGAAGCACTTCTTCAGGATCCATGTTTAAATCGCCTGCCACAAGAGAAACATCTTCACTTGCAAGATTTTCGAGGCAATGTTCCAATTGTTCCTGCGCCACTTTATTCGGTCCTGTTTGAGAGCCCTGCGAATGAAGATGAGTGGTTGTTAAACCGAAAATGTGAGAATCACATTCAATAACCGTCGACAAAGCCTTGCGCACTTGATGCTGAGAGCCGGAAGGAAGATTAATTTCTTTCTCCGAAATAATGGGGTATCGGGAAAAAATTCCAATGCATTGAACGCCAGCGCCAAAAAAACGAATACGCGTCATGCAATATTCATATCCAAAATGTTCTGATATGAGTTGCGGTTGATCAGTAAAGTAAGTGCGCAAGGAATAGTAATCAATTTCCTGAAGACAGAGTACATCTGCTTCGAGTGACGCAATCCCTGCCAACATCTTCTTAGGCGAATAGAGAGAACCCGACGTACGTCCATGATGAACATTGAATGTGGCGAGTCGGAAATGTGAGGCCATAGACACCGAGTAAGACTACCCGATCGAAACAAGCCGATCGAGCCCCAAGAAATCCATAACGCGTGTCAACTCTCCTGTAAGCCAGGGCATTTTATTCAAAAGCAAGATGACGCCAAATGCCGCCATCACGATGATCGACGACCACACAAAAAAACCGATATGCCGTTTGAGAAATGTCGTAACACGAGTGAAACGAAATGAGGAGTAAACAATCGCAGTCATCGTCGCGCACAGTCCAGCACAGTAAAAAAGAATGATGGACACTCGCGCAACAAGTGAGTGCTCAGTCGATGCGTATGCGAGAACACCCCCAAGAATAGGACCAATGCATGGCGACCATCCGAAGGCAAATGCTGCACCTATGGCCACCGCACTCGTGTCGTGAATACCTCGGGTGAGAAAAGGTCGTTTATCGGAAGCGAGGAATCGCGATCCTGTCAAGTGATTGATCAACAGCACACATGCAAAGAAAAGAAGAAAACCGCCACCAACCCGAGTTGCTGCTTCCGAATGCACAAGAAAGTTTTGACTGAGCTGTGTCGTGGCAAGTGCAATAACAATATACACAAAAGAAAAACCCAGTGAAAAAAGTAAGCAAATAGAAAGAACTTTGCGGCCTAACGCCGAATCCTTTTTGAGTTCTTCAATGCTGGTACCCGACACAATACCCACAAGGCCGGGCAAAATCGGAAGTACACAAGGCGACAAAATAGATACAACACCGCCGAGAAAAGCGAAAAGTAATCCTACAGGTGAAGCCGTAATGGTCATAGGGTTTTATACAGGCGCGACGTTGTAGAGAGAATGCGCAACGGGACGAATTTTTTCGTCAATGTCTGCTCGCAATGGATTTGTCTGATCTCGATCAGACACTGTGAGATCATCCAACGGCCAATCGAAAGCCATCTCGGGATCAGAATAAAGCACGCCCAATTCGTCGCTACCGTTGTAATAGTTATCGACGAGATATGTAATCGTCATATCGGTCAAAGCGAGGAACCCGTGAGCAACACCGCGAGGTATATAAACGCACTTATGGTTTTCTCCACTGATCTCAATAGTTTGGCTCACACCATTCGTTGCCGACCCTTCTCGAAGGTCATGCAATGCAACGAGAGCAGTTCCAAAAGGTACATACCAAAAATCTTCTTGAAAAAGATGAAAGTGCATGCCAACTAAAGATCCTTTTTTCCGGGTGGCACGATTTCCTTGAACCATGGTGGGGGCATCAACGGGCAGCCATTCCTGTCGGAAAGTTTCAACGAACATTCCTCTCTCATCGCCAAAAATATCGGGAGTAACGATCAGGACATCATTAATAAGATCGGATTTTTCAACGGTAGCCATCTGATTAGATTATCGAATCTCTTCATATAAAATCGCTCCGAGGACCACAAGCGACATAATGACTCCTGAGAGAGTAAGTGCAGATGGGTGCGCAAACGATCCGACAACCCATAAACCGAAGAGAACACCATTACGCACGCAAGAAAGAGGACGTGGTGGTTTTTTTGAAATACCACCAAAACATAAGCATGAAGATTTCGTATGTCTCAGCACATCCACGAGGCACATCACAAAGAATCCACAAAACAACACCTGGCCCACAAGAAGCGCAATCATGCGCGCATCCCCACTATGGGATGCAAATACAATGGCCGAAACCGCAACAACTAGTTCTATGAACCAAAGGTACACATCTCTCATTAAAGCGATTTTCGAGATTTCTTGCGGTGATTCTTTCGGTAATCTTGTTCCAATCTTGAGAAGAGCACTTACAATAAGCACACTTGCCCCAACATAAGGAAGCTGCGACGCGAGATCTGGGATAGCCACACAAGTATTGTAGTGATGAAAGAAATGAGTATGAATACATTATGAGTTGGCAATTAGTAATGAGCTATCGGAACGATCCGAAGTCTGTTAAAGGTAAAAAGATCGATAGGGTCAAAGTCAAGCGTGTATGGGGATTTGCGCGTGCTTATAAAAAGTCTCTTACGCTTTTTTTAGGAAGTCTTCTCTTTTCAGCTGTCGTAGGAGCCATTCCTCCCCTTCTCTTTCGTGAACTCATCGATAGAGGTCTTCCCAGTGGAACCCGACAAGGTGATCTTGGAATCATCACATGGCTGGCAATCGCCGGAGTCATCGTTGCGATTCTGACAGCCGCACTCGGAATTCTCCAGCGATACTATTCAGCTGCGATTGGCGAAGGTCTCATATATGATCTCCGAGTTGCTCTTTTTGATCATATTCAAAAACAACCCTTGTCGTTTTTCACACGGACACAAACAGGCGCCTTAATGAGTCGCCTTAATAACGACGTAATTGGCGCTCAAACTGCTGTTACATCGACATTAGGAACAGTTGTGAGCAATGTGGTTACTCTCGCCGTGACTTTAACTGTCATGCTGCGGCTTGAGTGGCGCCTCACCATTGTCACACTTCTCGTGTTACCGTTATTTGTCATTCCTGCACGAAGAGTGGGAAGCCGACTTCAAAGCGCTGCTCGTGAAGCAATGGAACTGAATTCGTCCATGAACGCCACAATTGTGGAGCGCTTCAATGTGTCCGGTGCTCTCATTGTCAAACTTTTTGGGCGTCCAAAGGAAGAAAAAGAATCATTCGCCGTACGTGCTCGACGTGTGGCCGATATTGGAATTCAAAGTGCATTATATTCACGCACACTTTTCGCTGCACTGGGTTTAATATCTGCCATTGGTGCTGCTGTTGTGTATTACGTCGGAGGTCGCTTCGCCATTTCCGGAGCAATTTCAGCGGGCACGATCGGTGCTTTTATTTTTTATGTTGGACAAGTGTACGATCCACTCACTCAACTTACGAATGCCCGCGTAGATGTTCTGACTGCTTTAGTGAGTTTCGACCGCGTTTTTGAAGTATTAGATTTTGAACCAGCACTGAAGGAAAATGAAGATCCTACCGAAATGGAAACATGTAAAGGTCGCGTTGACTACAACGATGTTTCTTTTACTCATCTTCCGAAAGAACTCATTACGCTTCCCTCCCTCGAAGAAGTTTCTACCGTTGCTCGAAGCAGTGAAGAAGAGGAAATTCTTTCTCACATATCATTTTCTATTGAACCAGGAGAAACTGTCGCGCTCGTTGGTCCGTCGGGTGCAGGAAAAACGACAACTGCAATGATGCTTGCACGCATTTACGATACGACTAGCGGAGAAGTTCTTCTCGATGGGATCAACGTAAAAAATCTCTCCTTCGAATCCTTAAAGAAACATGTTTCTGTAGTGACGCAAGATCCACATCTTTTCCATGACTCCGTGGCAGTCAACCTTCGATATGCAAAACCTGATGCAACTGATGAAGAAATGATTGATGCATGTAAGCGCGCTCAAATCCACGACATGATTGCTAGCTTGCCCGATCAGTACGAAACACTTGTGGGAGAAAGAGGATATCGTCTGTCTGGGGGAGAAAAACAACGTTTGGCTATCGCGCGCGTGCTTCTTATGAATCCTGCTGTTGTCATTCTCGATGAAGCAACGTCCCACCTGGATTCGGAAACCGAACAGCTGATTCAGAAAGCTTTTGATGCTGCCCTTGACCAACGGACTGCATTAGTGATCGCTCATCGTCTTTCAACAATCATCAATGCCGATAAAATCATTGTTCTTGAAAAAGGACACATTGTTGAAACGGGTACACATACGGAACTCATTGCAGCAGGCGGCTTATATTCCGATCTTTACACTACACAATATGTGGAATAGCCGTGGGTAGGACAACAGGCGAGATCCTTCGCTGCGCTCAGGATGACGAGACCGCGTAGAATATAAGTCCTACTATGTCCGATCAATTTCCGAATAACTCTTTCCAGAGAACTCCTGAGCCCCGTGATCCTCGTAGATCAGCCTTGTTTTCCTCAACACCACCAGCACCAACTCCGCCCAACAAACAAACCGTTTTATCTGCGAGACGAAAAGTTCGCATGAAAAATGCGAAAATGCGAAGAAATATTGCGATCGGAGTGTCCGTAGCTATCGGACTGCTTCTCGCATTGATCGCCACTGACACAATAAAGTTGGGCACTGGCCCTCGCCCCACACTCTCAAAAAGTAATGAGTCACAAAATCGTCTTCGTGATCAATCTCCAGAAGTTGCAGGAGAACAAATAGAAACACTCCGAGATCTCTCGGCATCAGATCCACTGCGGGTCTACATTGGTGGCGATTCTTTGGTGGGATCTTTTGGTCTTCCCCTTGCAACCGCCTTAGGCGAGTCGGGGGTGATCAAAGCAACATACGACTCGCGACCGTCAAGCGGGTTAGTTAATTCCAATTTTTTTAGCTGGAATAAACAGGCGCGAAATGTTCTTTCGCAATACAAGCCTGAAATATTTATATTTATGATCGGAACGAATGACGCTTCCATCGTTTCAGCCAACCCTAAAGGGTACGCTGAGGAATACAGTCAAAGGCTTAACGATTTCCTCGATATCGTATCCGATCAAAAGCGCAAAATCTTTTTTGTTCTCGCTCCAGCTATGCGTGAGTCGGCACTGAATAAAAATCTTAATAAGTTAAATGACGTCATCTATTCAGTAGCGCATGCACGCGGAGCAAGAACGATTGAAAGCGGTGATACGCTTTCTCCATCGGGCACATTTCTTTTTTCAACAAAAATAAAATCAAAAAGCGTTGTGCTCCGAACCAACGATGGTGTTCATGTTTCAACCAATGGTGGCAAACTACTAGGCAATGCGATCGCAGAAATACTCAATCAGCTGTTTTCACTCTCTGGCTACAATGTACGTCCAGCAATCGCTCCCACAAAGGTCCCCGGATGCTGTAAATCGCCGACGAACATCCCTTCGGGAACTTCTTCGAAATCCACAACAACCTCAACAGTCACACAAACAACCTCAACCACTGCACCTGCCGCGGAAACTACTGGTGCCACTGTTCCTACTTCTGAACCTGACGACACTCCCTAATAATTAGGGCAACCGGAACCGAAGCTGAGAGAACTGTTTCTCCGTTACAAGATCGGCGGCATACTTAGCAACTATTGGAGAAAACATAAAACCTGTTTGCTGACAGGCCATTATCACGACTATATTTCCTACACGATCAATAAGAAAATCATTATTACGAGCAAACGTTGCAACACACGTATCACTCGATAAGGGTTGATCATCAAGACCAGGCATAAATCGGGATACGTAATCACACACTTTAATAGCCACAAGCGGGTCGACAATAAAATCTCTTTCTTCTACCTTGTCGATATACGTCCCCATTCTCACTCCAGAAACAAGAACACCTACGCCTGGTGCTTCTTGAGAATAAAACGTTGTGTCGCGATGATGAAAAATGTTCGGCCAAATTGCTCCCGGATCTCGACTCGCAAAATAAAGCGATTGCTCTTGGCTTATCTTCGGAACGGGAATGTCAATGATCCCTTGCAGTAGTTCAGGGGTCCACGCACCGGCAGCACAAACAACAACCGAAGCGCTAAGAGATTCATTTTCGCTTTCCAATACTTTCTGGCCAGAAGAATCATCAAACATTTTTTTTATCGGGAAAAAATCACGCAGGACAACCCCATTCATGGAACAGAGCTCGCGTAGTGCAGTCAGTGTTGCTCGCGCATAGATACGACCGCCGCCTGGATGGAATACAACTGTTTCATCAAACTCAAGGTTGGGCCAACGATATTTTGCTTCTTCAGGCGTAATAACTTCGCTCACTACTCCACATTGGTCCATGGAATTCACTCGACTGGCAATAGCTGAGGCTCCACCATGATCAACACAACCGTTCGAATCAATCAGCGAGACCTGGGCTTCATCTTCGATCTGACGCCAAAGGGATAAAGCGTTCAGCGCCAGTTTGACGTAGTCTGGGTCATCATATGAAAGTCTGTATATACGAGTAGCGCCGTGCGATGAACCCCGCAGATGTCCGAATTCGTATTGCTCACAGACCACGACAGATTTTCCTCGGCGCGCAAGCGCATAGGCAGTGAAAAGCCCATGGACTCCTCCACCAATTATCGCGACATCATATTGCTTCATCTGTTTCTTAAAACCTTCTAGGACCCAACCCTGCCTATCAAAAGAGATTTAATGCCCGACGCGCACTAACCTTTACGTCCATGACGACCGCACCAAATCCTACCCTGTCGCTTTCCACCATCGACGGAACCACTCGAAGTCTTGATGATTGGACCACAGTTTTCACACAATGTTGGATTGTTCTTCCTTCAAAGGCCGAGGCAGCAGAGATCATACCTGTAGCTGAAAGAATTTTTAAGACCTTTGGAGATAGCGATGCTCGATGCGCATATCTCATTCCCGGCAATGAAACCGTGGCAAAAAGAATTATGGATATGACTACGCAAAAATCTCAATGTTTTGTCGATCCGGACTTCAGCGTCTGCGATGCTCTTGGAATATCTCTGGCCCCAACCCTTGTCTACATTCGTCAAGATACGAGCGTTGTTCACATTGCACAGGGTTTTGACATTGTCGAATGGATGAACACCGCAGAAAAAATTGCGAAAACTTTGCGGTGGACAACGCCTCAACTCGCAGACTTCAATAATCTCAAAAAGCAGTCTTATCCGATTAAATAAAAGCAGCGTATTGAGGCAGTCACACCCTCAAGAGGAAGACCACCTCAATACGCGTTCTCACAGGGAGCGACAGAGGAGCGACCGCGAGAACCGTCGGGCTCTGCCTGCGGTTCGACAATAACTCACAGTTAGCGCGCCCCCGCATTACGCGAGCAGACAGGCCATTGGCCCCAACCACTTCGCGCTTGCAGTCGACGTGCTGCATCATCTTGAACTTCAGGGGGAGCAAGGTCTGCTCTTTCATACCCTGTATTCATAGATCTCCATGTTCCTGCACTGAATTGGTAAGCACCGTAATACCCATTACCAGTATTAGTTGAGTAGTTACCATGAGATTCACAATCACGCAGGCGCGCCCAGATTTCCGCATTGTCATTACTAGCAACAGGTGCCACAACACCTGCTGGCACGGCAGGAGTTTTCGCAGTAGCTTGAACAGTATTAACGTTACGAACTGGCTTTTGGCGCGTTTTACCATTCACGATCCAGTACCCATCGCCACTGCTGTGAACAGCAAGGTCAACAGAGGGTGCTCCCGCATTTTTTGGTTCAACAGCTGTTCCATGAAATCGGGCATCACCAAAAGTAAAGATTCCGCCGTCTGCGGCCAATATCCAGTATCCACGTGCTCCATCGGTATAAGCAATGGCTGTTGCATCGTCGATTAGTTGGCCAGCTGCAGCGGCACCATAAAAGGTGGCGTCACCAAAAGCATAGACTGCGCCTTTTGTGGAGAGCATGACGTATCCTTTGCCTGATGGCGTGGCCTGGGCATCGACAATAACATCACCGTTAAGTTGACCGCTTGGTGTCCCATAAGAGGATGCATCACCGTATGTTTCAACAGCACCCGTATTATCGACAAGCGTATAGCCTTTGCCTGATTTACTAGGAAGAAGTGTCACAAATATTCGACCGGCAATTCCTTCCAATTCGGGAGTTCCGAGAAACAATGCATCGCCGTATGTGTACACATTCCCGTTTGTGGCCATTAGCCAGTACCCTTTACCCGAAGGAGTACTTGCAATGTCGGTTATGTTATTTACAACATCAGCAGGAATTCCACCAAAGCTAGCAACATTACCAAAGGGGTAAACCTGCCCTTGTTTTGATACCACCCAATATCCTGCAGCTTTTTTAGGTGAGGCAATCGCAACAACTTCATCATTAGGTGCAACAGGTGGGTTACCTAATGTCGCAGCCTTACCAAAGTTGTTCACTGAAGCTGGAGCATGTGCATCTGCTCGAGTGCGCACAGCGAATGCAAGGCCACTTGAGATAACGACCCCAACAGCAAGAATAAAGACTGCTGCTGTGTTCGCTCTTGTCAACATCATCGAGAAACGGGACATGCGTCGGTGAGACGTATGCCCCTCGGGTTGAGGCCAGGGGTCGAAATAATGGTTCCGTCTTGGATTGTCTTGAGTCACACCACGTGAGGTCACGTACATGGCTTTATTCCTTTCGATATTCCTTCGTGCGCCCAGGCAGACATAGGCATGCCCGAGTATGGAAGGAAGTGGGGTTCTAGCTGCAGTAGTTGGAGGCAGCGGGCCTATCAGTTATTGAATGCGTGCTGTGGTTCCGAAACCCAAGCTCACCGTATTCGAGTTAGTGTACAAATAGGACAATGAAGAACTTAGTTGGGCCTACAAAAAGAAATCAAGCCTAAGAACATATCCTTTTGTCCTCTTTTATGCCCTATGCCCGGCAGTTCTTCGTGAAAAGATACTCTCTGCCAGGGAATATACAATGTTATGCATATTCGGATATTTAATTATTTAAAACAATTTAGCACAACACTATGTGATGAAAATGAGAACTCTTGTCGCTCTAAGTACGCCAATGTGCCCGGTGAGTGATCGCACCGGGCACATTTATGATGGTACTCATTATTAAACGTTACACAATTTTATCAATCTTCCCAGCAGGACTCGTTGCGGGCGTTACAGCGGAGATGACAGGAGTACTGATGGTGCTGGAATTCAAGTCCACATTACCGTTACAGGCAAGCAGCGAACCTCGCACCTTTGCTCCGGTTTGAGCACGGATGTTCCGCAAAGCAAGCAATCTACGCACAAAGTGTGACATTGCAATCGGCTTTTACTTGTGCACTGGCATGATTGGCGGTATTGAAATGTCCGGACAGAGACAGCCTTGCAGGAAGTGGCAATCCGAGAAGTGATTTCGACGTATTGACGTTTACATCACCACTGATAATTGACGTTCCGTGGTTGTTGAGATTCACATTGGCGAACACCGACACATTTTCGAGATGCCCAAGGGGCACATTCGCTGTACTTGCAAACAACTAAGTTTGTATCATGAGTACGCTCAACCCCAGAGTGATAATGAGTAATGCAGCAATGAATCGCTTTTCATAGGATTTTATGGATCTATTCCCAGAAGATAAAGGAAAAAGCATTTTCTTCAATTGATTACCTACGATTCGTGAGATGAGTCTATGTACATGATCGGACACGCAGAAAAATTAGCGTATTAAATATTTCACAATTCCATGACTACTTTTTGTGCCGCGCTTACAGCCATATGAATGAACAAAATTAAAGCTGTCTGCGAACCATAAGTTGCCCGCGAACCTGTAGATAATAGCTACTACGCGAAAAGAGCCTATGAGGGAAAGGAGAGATCGGGATTACCGGCAAAGCGGCGCAACTTAAGTTGCCCGCGAATTTCTGCATGATAACCCACACACGAACCATTCCGATTGAAGTTGTCAGGGGTTGGATGCCTTACCCTATCGCGTACGTTGCGTCTCAGCATGGGAGCGATTGGGTGAGGCATCCAACCCAACCACTCAAAGAACATCCAATGTGAGTGCCCGAGAGGGGACTTGAACCCCTACGCCCTTTCGGGCAAGCGGTTTTAAGCCGCTCGCGTCTGCCTATTCCGCCACTCGGGCAACGGTGAGATGTCTATGTTATTACGTCGACGTTGCCAAACGTGAAACACTAGGATCATTGGCCATGGCACAACAGGCATTACC
>CALMUU010000055.1 GCA_937872965.1 uncultured Actinomycetes bacterium | reverse complement strand
AAGTTGTTGAAGAAGAAGTTGCGCACTCGACCGAAGAAAATAGTTCGGGCGCAATCAAGGACGAATTAGATGATCTTCTCGACGAGATTGATGACGTCTTAGAAACCAACGCTGAAGAGTTTGTCAAGAACTATGTGCAAAAAGGCGGGCAGTAGGAAAGGCAACATATGATCTCAACAAGTGAAGAAGCAAAAGAATATATGCTTAAGCAATATTCTCAAAAGCCTGTAGGTGAGTACATAGTCGCAGATATAACTATCGAAGAAGAAAAAGACATAGATGGCCATAAGTTATGGCGATACTTTCTACATGGTATTCCGGTCCCAGCGACGAGAAATGAACAGTGGATCCGCGACGATGGCGAAAAGTATGGGATTACTTCCTGTTTCGAGCATACAATTGAACAAGTTATGCGAGGCGAAGTCAAGGGTCCTTTCCATAATCACGAGGATCATGAATAACTATGACAATGGCAAGTTTTAACGAGGTAAATGAAAAGGTTCACGAAGACCCTTGGTTCGAACCCACGGATGGAGGACCAAATGCTTTTGGCGTCTTAGTTCCAACATCGAGAAATTCGCAAGAATTTCTCATTTCCTTTAAGGCCTCGGTTCGATATAACGATCCTCAAAAGGTGCCTTCTGTTTGGAAAGCATTTACTGATACTGGTGAGCCACTTGATCAATCGGATAGAGAAACGTATTTTCCGTCAGAAGATTTACCAACATTAACGGATAATTACGTAATATTGAGTGCAACCTATCCTTTTGATATTAGAGACGAAGAACAACGCATGAAGCATGTTCAAGCACGGCAGACAGAATATGCACCTTGTGTTGATGCATTCTTAGCAGGACAGAATGTATCCGCAGATCAAAAGGGTAAAGCACTTGATGTACTCATTCACGCATTCGGCACTGATATGCAGCAATGGATCTTTGTCTTCTGTAGCGATTTTGTTGACTGGCTACAGGCTCCCGGCAACGGTTGAAATGACATTAACAGGAGATTGACATGGCGCTTCCACCACTACAAATAACAAAGAATTACTCAGTACGACTCGACCGTTCCTTGCAGGTGTTCGCGCCGCACTTTGAACGACATGTCTCCATTGCGCCTGAAATCTACGAGAATTCTCCTTATGAATTCAGTGATGACGGGATTGACTACACGTTAATGTTTAAGGAATATGTTCAAAAAGGTCACTCAGCGCCCTTGCCTGAAGGCATAGTTGGAGGATCTGGGTGGACTGCAATTTTTACCTTGTCTTCCTCAGAGGAAGTAAGGGACATACCAATCACTGGTTAGGAGCTCGTTCTCTTCATCTGCGCAACGCAAAATTTTCAATTAGAATAAATTGATGTTCTCGCGTTTTATCCTTATTAATTTTCCCGGCTTGGGCGTCGGTGATGTTCGCAATAGCTCTGGATCAGACCACAGCCTCGAACAATTACTGAAATACGTCTACGACCAGCAGCTCGTTTTCGATCTTTCTGGTTTGGAATCTATTGGTTTTGATGCTTTCGTTCGTTACGATGGTGCTCAAGCTCGTAAATCTTCTGTCACTGCGCGTCTGGCTTCACGAAAAGTCTACGGAGAAGATGATTTTGGTGCGTTGAACGAATTGGGCGGGGGAGACGAAAAGCATTTACCCGTTTTTTCCGAATTTTCGCAAAGTTCATCCGAGGAACCAACTGATGACATCTTTTTAATTTCCATCGGCGCGGATGAATCTTTGGTCCCTGCATACGAGCACATCATCACAGCTTCAGATGCACAGACAAAAGACGAGCTTATTGATGTCATTAGTGCACCATTGGTTCGCAATGAGTGCGTTGTCGTGACGCTTGGTGATTTCCGCGAGGCTGCCCTCGAGGGTAACCCCACATTTGCAGCTGCCTGTCTTGCGCATTTATCCAAAACGGTTTCCGACATCATGCCTTTGCTTGGATCAGCCGACGGGCTCCTGGTACTTTCCACAACCTCAATCGATGCCACGGCAACAAAACCGGATTTCCGCAATGAGCTCACTCCCATGATGTTCCACACCCCCATGGGGCAAATTCATGACCTTGGCCTTCGTCTTCTGGCAGACGTTGGCCCTTCAATTGCTGAATTTTTTGGTCGCGATCGATCTTCACTTATTGGAGCATCTATGGGAAAGTGGATGGCAGTTCAAGAGAATCCGCAGGAGCAGCCTCAAACGCCGATACACTCTTAGTCGTATGGATTTTACACACGCTAACCCTTTCACTGATCCCGGTGCGTCGTTCATTGACTATTTACGAATAGCGCAACCAGATCTTCTCCCCAATATGTTGCACTACCAACATCAATCTTCCTTGGACACAGGTGGCCTTCCTCATGCCACCACCGTTGTCTCCTTACGTTTTGCTGATGGTGTGGTGATGGCAGGCGACCGACGAGCTACTGCAGGAATGTCTATTGCGCATCGCAAGATGGATAAAGTGCTCCCCGCGGATTCTCATTCGGGAATCGCTATTGCAGGCACTGCCGGTATAGCAATGGATCTCGTTAGTCTTTTTCAAGTCCAACTAGAACATTACGAAAAAATGGCTGGCATGCCCCTTAGTTTCGAAGGTAAAGCAAACCAATTATCATTTATGATTCGAAACAATTTGCCTATGGCAATGCAAGGACTTCTCGTCGTTCCTCTTTTTGCTGGATACGATCTTGCCCACGAAACAGGGCGCGTTTATAGTTACGATGCAACAGGTGGTCGATACGAAGAACTCGACTACACAGCCACGGGATCAGGTTCTGTGCATGCTCGTAACTGGATCAAGGCATCATATAAAGATGACCTCACTCGAGATGATGCAATCAACATTGCAATTCGATCGTTGTTTGCAGCGGCCGACGAAGACGCAGGAACAGGTGGACCTGATCTCGTTCGAAAAATCTTTCCTACCGTTGCTGTCATCGACGTCAATGGTTTTGATGCCATGGACGACGCCCTTGTAGAAGCGCGAGCCATAACGTTGCTTGCCGGACCAGAACAAGGTGGTGACCAATAATGACAATGCCTTTTTATGTTTCTCCTGA
>CALMUU010000054.1 GCA_937872965.1 uncultured Actinomycetes bacterium | reverse complement strand
CAACATCGCCAGACTTTGCCACACTGGCCACATAAAGGACAGCTTCGCTCAGTTCGTCGCAGTGATGAGCATTTTCGAGTTTTCCTTCCATCATGTGCCCTGTTTGGGGAAGCGTTATTGCCGTAACTCGATCCTTGCGCGCGTTCAGTCCCTCAATGAGGGGATCCAGTTGATCATGCCGATCTGCTCCCCCGCACAAAAGATAAATCGTGGCGTTGGGATAACGCAAAGAAAAATCATCAACTGCCATCAAAACTGCTAAAGGAGCTGTGCACAGAACATCCGAGACGTAAACAACACCATTTTTCGTTGCAATAATTTCTTGACGATGTTTAAGTTGTGTAAATGTAGCAAGTTTCTCAGTGATTTCCTCTTCAGGCATGTGGGGTGCAACAAGTTCTGCAATGGCGCGCACCATATCATGGTTACGTTCGAGTAGAGACCGTTCACTACTCGCGATAAAAGTAATGACATCGACGTGATCGACAAACCCGTGCTCTTTTCTTATATCGATCAGCATGGGGGCAAAATCGTCAATGGTGTCAGATGCAACAATTTCGCTAGGACCTTGCAGCGCAAGATTCAGTTTGTCTTTCCGGTAATTTTCTGGAGTACGATGCCAATCGATATGACAATCAAACAATGAGGTTACGGCAACGACATCCGGTGAAGTCGTGACATAGCTTGCTTGATAACTTGAAACTTCGAGCACTATGTAATCGGCTGCTAATAATTCATTAACGCTGATTTCTCCGACGGCGTGACCAAGATTGCCGGCCACAATAGAGCGATCGAGTACGTGACCCAACATTGATGCAGTTGTACTCTTACCCTTGGTTCCCGTCACTCCGATAAAACACTTGGAAGGAAAATGCTCTTTGTTATATGAGAGCCACCATGCAAGAGGAGTCGTTGCTCGATCTCCTAACGATTGTACTTCTGGAGAGTATCGAGAGATTCCAGGACTCACAAAAACGATATCTGCATTCAGATCTGCAATCTCACGAGTTAGTGTCAAGTCGATCGAAATATTCTCAAGTCCAGCTTTTTCTCGTTCCTCACGAAAATCTTCTTCTGTTAATACTTCTTCCGAAGGTTGGAATACCTGTATTGGTTGCGCGTAACCAACAGAATCAAGAAATCGAATCATGGCGGAAGTGTCACGACCGAGTCCCATCACACCAATTGTCTGATCAGAAAGATGCGCTTTCAAGTGCTCTTTGTATTGCTCCACTTGTATTTCTACAATATTTTTTTGGAGATCTTCAGGAACAAAATCTCCAAAAGAAATCACGGGAATTTTTTCGTCCAAAGTATTCACTTCGACCAATACATCTGCGAAAGTCTTCCCCACAACCGAATCTGCAGCTGCATCCCATTTCAAAGCATTCCGTACCAACATTCGTGATTCACGTACAGTCCCTACACATTCGAAAGGCTTCGTGTCACTCATACCAAGAAGATCAAGGAATCCTTGTTTTTGGGATTCGTCATCAAACATATTTACACCAAAAATGTTCGAGGCATAGGTGACGCCTCGAAATGCACTCAAACCAAGAAATACGAAACGGCACTTATCGCAATCGGCACACCACGTCGATGCGCGTTGAGTCTCGTCAATGCGAAAGGTTCGATTGCAGCTTGTAAACACTGTATGAAATTCATCGCAATGAGAAAATATTGAGAAAATCTCATATTCAGATAATGAACGCAACAAAGAAAAATATTCAATACCGCAACCTGAACTATCCAACGCCGAGCGAAGAAGTTTTTCGGCTTCCCATGACTTTGACCACTGATGATTGACTTCAATATCGGCTACAACACGTGTCGGTTCATCGGCGGAACGTTCATTGCTCATCACAACTGCGTCTGCACCGATTCCAAGAGCTGCAATACACGCCAGAGTTGACGTTATCGCCGTAACAGGCACATGACCATTAGGGGCACCTCGCGCATTGAGCTCAAAGAGTAAGGGGTCAATTGATCGAGCAACGCGGACCAACTCAATACCAGCAACCCGTGCAGTTTCATTAATAGAATCAAAATCACCGATAGAAAATCCAACAACATCCGCACCACTGCGAGACAAAATGTGCAGCGTGGTAGCTGAATCTTTTCCTCCACCAATAGGAACGAGATATTTCGATCTTGTTTGAAGATCATTTGTAGTTTTCAGATTCTTTACACTTGTGTCATTGATATTAAGAGAAGAAAGATCGACTTCCTTAGTGAGATCAAATCCATTTCGATACCGAAATTCACGTAAGCCTTGATCAAAAAGTGCCCGCATCCACTCTTTTATTTCTGTGCTCACGGGGAAATCGAGAACAACTAGTGGTAACACAGTTGCTTTGTAATAGCTCGGTGCGGCAGATACAGCAACAAGACGCGCGATGGCGTTGACTTGATTTGGATCCACCTCATCTAATCGAATCGAATCAGGAAATGTAAATTCATATGTTTCTGTAAAGAAATGTGTGTCACCACCAGTCTGCTGGGATTCAAAGGTACACGTCAGCGTGAGCGAATGTTCTTTTTTTTCATATGTAGGTTGATGAATAAGGAAGGTTCCTTCCCCCTGCGATACATCAGCCATTGCTTGATTCCATTGAAGAATGTGATGCTTTACTTATGCGATCATTGATCGCCACACCGATACCTTCGTTCTCAGGCGCAACAACGAAAATACCTTCACATCCCCTAGCTTCTGCTCGACGAAAGAAGTCGTAGAGTTGGTGAGCATAATCATCGTAGGAATGAACAACCAAGGAAAATAAGAAATTTTGCGTGGGTTGACCAAAGGATAAAAATGCAGATTTTTCTGCGCTCAGTCCCACCGGAAATTCAATATCACTTTCTTCGGTAACAATATAAACAGGAATACTGGGTGCGTAATGATTTTCTAATGTTCCGGGTGCCGCGATGTTATTGGCACTCGGCGTTACGAGATCCGAAGAAACATCATGACCCGTAACTCGCAAGACATCTTGAGCCGTAATTGCTCCTGCACGAATAATATGGGGGTGCGATTCAACACACGAGATGATTGTTGATTCAACCCCGCATTGCGATGGCTCACCATCGAGAATAAGAATCTCATCACCAAATTCAGATTGCACATGCTCCGCTGTCGTAGGAGATACGCGTCCAAATTTATTGGCCGAAGGTGCAGAAACAAAGAAACCACAAGGAGCCAGGAGTTCACGTGCAATCTGATGGGAGGGGACACGAATCGCGACCGTATCATGACCTCCTACTGCCTCATCACAGATTGCATCACTTCCAGCACGACGAAAGATTAATGTCATCGGTCCAGGCCAGAATTCTGCAGCGAGAGAACGTGCATAGGCGGGAACATCAGGAGAAAGCGCGAGAGCCACATCCACATCGGAACAATGAGCAATAAGCGGATGATCAGCGGGACGACCCTTGATCTCATATATTTTTCTAATCGCATCGGGTGAATCCGAGCGCGCTCCCAACCCGAATACTGTTTCTGTGGGAAACGCGACAAGTTCACCGCGCGTTAACGCATCAATACAGAGTTGGATATCTTGAGTAATCATGCTTTACCAAAAGTTAATAGTTTCGGATGTGCTCACCACATCATCAAGGCTATCTGTCCATACGCCCGCAGATAAATACTTCCATCCCGAGTCGGGTGAAATAACAACAATCGTTCCCGAGTCCATTTGCTGGGCTTGTTTGACCGCACCTGCGACGACTGCTCCTGTTGATACGCCGACAAAAATGCCACACGTATTCAAAAGTTCTCGCGTCATTTCAAGGGATTCTTGCGAGCGAATCATGATCTTGCGGTCGATTAATTCCGCATCGAATATTTCTGGAATAAATCCGTCGTCAAGCGAACGTAATCCCGTAACAGATTCTCCTGTAGGGGGTTCGACGGCAACGATTTTAACTTCAGGCTTTGCTTTACGAAAAAAGCGAGATACACCCATGAGCGTGCCCGACGTTCCGAGGCCTGCAACAAAAATATCGATCTCGGGACAATCTTCTAAAATTTCTGGACCCGTTGTTTCTTCGTGCGCGAGTGAATTCGCTTCATTTCCGTATTGATAAAGCAATACCCACTCAGGATTGTTTGCACTTAATTCTTTTGCTCGAACAATTGCTCCGTTGCTTCCTAGCTTGCCGGGTGAAAAAATGATTTCCGCACCAAATGATTTCAACAAATCAATACGCTCTTTCGTCACGTTATCCGCAACAACCACAACCAACCGATATCCACGCAACCGACATACCATCGCCAAACCGATTCCGGTGTTTCCGCTTGAGGATTCAAGAACCGTTCCGCCAGGTTTGAGAACACCACGCTTTTCTGCATCGGTTATTAATGCGAGGGCAATTCGATCCTTTATCGAACCTGCAGGGTTTTGTCCTTCAAGTTTGAGGTAAATTTTGACATTCGGATTAGGACTCAGTTCGTGGATACCCACCATGGGAGTTGATCCGATGAGATCAAGGACAGATTCAACTTTCATTG
>CALMUU010000053.1 GCA_937872965.1 uncultured Actinomycetes bacterium | reverse complement strand
CGCTACCCGTCACCAGCATGAAGCGTTTCTTGCTAATCAATTCCATCGATGCCATGAGTCCCCTTCAATCAGCGCGCCGAATGATTCGACTTTGCTTTTCGTCTCTGAAGCTTAACGTAATTATTGCTCAATCCCCAATGGTATTAGGGATTACTCTTTCAACAAAGCAGCCAGGCTCTTTCGAAGCGTGGGAATATATTGGGCAATAGTTTCAAAGATGATGTCCACATCAACTTCTAGATACTCATGGGCAAGGCGATTCCTCATCCCTCGAACCTTGTGCCAATCGACAGTTTTTCTTGTTGACTCCACTGCATCGTCGGAAAGCTTTCCTGCCTCCTCTCCAAGATTAACGATCTTGTAGCAGGCTGTACTTAAAACGAACTCGTCTTTTTCAAGGTTCTCCATCGTGAATTTAGCTTTGTTATCAATCAAAAAATCACAAATAGAAATCATTGCTTCGACCACATTGAGGTCACGCTGCAAAAGATCATGCGGCATAAAGTAGCTCTCGTTGGGCAGCTCCCTGTGAGAATCTTTCACTCATCCATTTGAGTGAAACAAGGTCAACTTTTTTTCCAAAGAGGGCTTCAAGCTCATCAGCAAAATCAATAAACTCAATTCCTACACGCGCTCCCTCTTCAAATTCATACAAAATATCGACATCACTTGTTTCTTTTGCTTCCCCGCGAGCCTGTGAACCGAAAACATACAAAGATTTCACACGATATTTTTTACATATGCTCTTTAGGTGGGCGCGATCGAACTCAAGTTTCATGGGTCAATTCTATCATGCATTTTGAGATTGTTAACGAAGGATAATGAGTTGTGAAGTAATGAATAACAGTCGAATGACACTAAGGACGATCTTTAGGTGGAATCCAATCTTCATCGATTGTCGCAGGAACGCCCTTGGCCAGTGAACCCGCAGGGACATCTTTCGTCACGACTGCACCCGCACCGGTATAACTTTCGTCGCCCACACTCACAGGCGCTACAAGAACAGTATGAACACCTGTGCTCACATTATTTCCAATAACGGTGGGGTGCTTTGTGGCACCGTCGTAATTTGCCGTAATGGTACCCCCACCCAGGTTGGTGTTCTCGCCCACCGTTGCGTCCCCTATATAAGAAAGGTGAGGAACTTTACTTCCGGCACCAATGTCAGATTTTTTGGTTTCAACGAAAGTACCCACATGTGCACCCTTACGAAGGATCGTGCCGGGGCGCAGCGATGCATAGGGCCCAACAGTCACATCATCTTCAATCGTTGATCCTTTGACGGTGCTCGATTCAATAGTGCAATCGCGCCCAATAATAGAGTCAACAATTCGCGTGTTGGGTCCAACAACACTGCCCTTCGCAACGGATGTAGTTCCCTGCAAAATTGTTCCGGGGAGCAATATCACATCGGCTTCCAGTGTTACGCCAGCGTCGACATATGTATTAGCTGGATCGGTCATTG
>CALMUU010000052.1 GCA_937872965.1 uncultured Actinomycetes bacterium | reverse complement strand
GACCTTGTTTAAAACAAAAATTTGGTGGGCGTTGAGGGACTCGAACCCCCGACCCCCTCCTTGTAAGGGAGGTGCTCTAGCCAACTGAGCTAAACGCCCGCATTGCTCGCGGCGTACCGCGGTGCGAGTCGTTTACTCTATCAGAGACAATATTTGTTCGTGAACACGGGGACTCGCTGATGCAATAATTTCTCCGTTCGTAAGCCACGCTTGCTCATCGCCCGAGAAGTCGGTAATTATTCCTCCCGCTTCTCTGACCAACAATCCGCCAGCTGCGCTGTCCCACGGCTTTAAGAACATTTCGATATATGCCGCCCACGGCCCGCTTGCAACCCATCCCAAATCAAGCGCTGCTGCTCCCACGCGGCGCAAATCTTCAAAAATTCCATAGAGCCTATTAATGAGTTCAACGTGACCTGGAATATATTCAGGATGGCGAAAAGGAACAGCTGTAGCAAAGAGATTATGGCTATTCCCTCGATCTACGGTCGAGAGTCGCACCGATTCACCTGAAAAATTCTGTCGCCATGCACCTTCACCTTTGGTTGCATACATAAGATCGCCTGTTACAGGAGCCTGGACAACGCCCACACTCAATTCATTGGCGACACGCAGACCAATCGATACAGCAAAGGCACCGAAAGTATGAGAATAATTGCTTGTTCCATCAAGAGGATCAACGATCCAACAGGTCGAGGGCAGATCAATAACGACCTGTGTTTCATCAGTAGTGAACTCCGTTGATTCTTCACCCATAAAAAAGATGGAGTCATCAAAATAGCTAAGTTCTTCGCGAATAATCTCTTCGCACTGACCATCGAGTTCTGTCACAAAATCGGCGTGGCCTTTGGATGTGATATCCAAAGGAGTGCCGAATCGTTCGCGCAAAAGCTTGCTCGCTTTATCCGATGCACTCAACGCGACCTCGCGGGCATGAGCAAGATCAATATTTCCTGTCATGCCCGCCCACATTAGTGGTGCGTCGCAGAAATAGCTGGATGGGGATCGATGGATGATCGGTGTTGCTGGCAAGGACGCAGGACGAAGACCCACTGTTCTCCGTTGGGAACACGAGGACGAAGCCAGCAGCGTCGAGCGCCGTCGAGTCTCCCAGCTATTTCTACGACGCACCACTAAGCGATCTGACGTTGGAGAACTTGTTCTGAGTCCTCCTCGTCTTCATTCACCTCGTGAGAAGTTGCGCCCAGGGCTTTGAGTACTCGGGCATTATCGAGCTGTTCGCTTTTCCGAGGTCGTCCCCGTCCCCGTTTGAGCAAGAGCTCTTCTCCGTTAACGAAGATCACTCCTCCCCATACACCGGCGAAAGGTGGCTGCGCGCGGGCTGCCGTAAGGCAGGGATCGCGCATCACGCAAGTTGCACATATCACTTGAGCGATACGCATATCGGTAGTGCGTTCGGAGAAGAACAAATCTGTCTTGCCCTCACATGCAGGTGCCATTACCTGAGCGGGGGCATCGCCTTCGCTGTTTTCGCTCTGTTGCCGATGTTGTCTGTGTTGATCTAATACTTGTGTCATGAGAAAAGTCCTTTGTTGTGTTGAAGTCCTGAGAAAATAAAAAAGCCGCCGGATGAATCCGACGGCTCTGAGATTTTGTGCTCTGGACTTTTCTCTATGAAGTCCTTATGGCAAAAATCGTTGACCGTCGGGGGGAAAGTACCCAAAATGCCGGCTGTGTAATGGGTGTAAATGCATACACCACACCGGTTGAGTTCTTACCAAGAAATGGTAAAATCCGCACTGTGACCTGGTCTAACGCGGAATTAATCCACGCGAAAAGAGCCCGCGCGCCATTACCAATCGAGGTAAGGGTCGAAGAGACACTTAGCCCGTGGTTCGTAGATGTAATTCCTGCCATACATACCAGGAAAGCAGAACAGGCTGGGCTCGTCAAGTTATTAATGAAAAAAATCGGGAAATAATGTTTGGAAATCGGAAAGAAGGGTCTCGGATCGAGATACCAGTACACCCGTTGGTGCCATGATGTCATCAGAATCGCGACGCAGAACCGTACATCCAGATCGCTGAGCAATATATAACGCAGCAAGAATATCCCAGGGTTTAAGCATTACATCATCATCGTCAATATACGCATCGAATCCCCCACTCGCCACATCGCAGATAGCGAGTGCTGATGCACCAAAATTACGAAGATGGCGAAAAATATGGGGTGACGCACCATGGGAAGTAAAGCAGATGGTTGATGAAGCAAAGCTATCAGCGATGGTTCCTACATCTTCTTGCCGAAATTGCAAAGAATCAAGGGATCTGACCGTGCCAGTAGGTAAGGTAAGCGTGGCTCCCCCATGTTCGGTAGCACGAAAGATACGCCCCGTCACTTGATCAACGACGACACCTGCAACAACATTTCCGTTGTAAACAAGCGCTGCAGAAAAACACCAGTACCCAAGACCGTGCGATGCATTAGTCGAACCATCGACAGGATCAACAACGAGCAGTAACAAGCTATTTTTCACTTCTGCTTCGTTTACTTCGCGTTCCTCGCTAACAACGTATCCTGAGAAGTTAGAAAAATCATCATGAACGATATTGTCCGCAAGCACATCGAGTTCGTATTGATTTGTCGGCACATTAAGCCCATGCGTTTTTGCACGCCGAGTCACAGAATCCATATTGTCGATCGCTCCACGGATATGTAATGCTGTATCTATAAGCTGATCGGCAATGCTATCGATTTCTTTTTCGGCGAGAGCATTCTTTTGCATTAGGAATCCATATGCATATTTGAGGAATCAATCTGCACAGCAATAATGGTCCATTGATTAACGACAAAACGACAGGTAAACCGAAGAGATTCTTCTTTTTCCGGCAAAGGAATCGAAACGATCGCAAATGAAGCATTGGATTCATCCCATTCACGGATGATCTGAGCGTTATAAGAAGTTCCCACTTCTCTCGGAATTTCATTCAAAGTTTTGAGAGCGTGACGCACGTATTTATCAATCGAGCTCATCGTAATCATCGTTTTTTCAGTTGTGTGATCATCACGCGCAATTGCATCACATAAGGCTTCTATTGTATCTATTGCAGTTGGAGGATAGGTACGAGCTAAAACAGTAATCATTACAATGCACAGCACGATAAATATTGCGAAAGGGTAAAGAAGTGGCACGTGTCCATTCTAGGACTCGGGCGCGTTCGAGTAGCCTCTGGAATTAGATCTCAGAAATAAGAGTGTTCGCTGCATGGGCAAAGACGATATCTCGTCCCGTCACCGCACCTACATCATGTGATGAAACAGATATTCTTACCTGGGAATAGGTCAATACAATTTCGGGGTGATGATTCATTGCGTCGGCAAGATTGGCAATCTGCAAGGTCAGCTCCACCCCCTGTGCATACGTCGCGGTATCGATAGCGCGCACCAGCTCATTGCCTTCGTGTGTCCATCCATCGGGGGTTTCGAGAGTTTCCTGTATGTGGTCCATAAACCTCTATGCTATTACCTCTGTGGGGGCCGTAGCTCAGCTGGTTAGAGCAAACGACTCATAATCGTTCGGTCGCGGGTTCGAGCCCCGCCGGCCCCACCCAACCTATCGTTACTTTCGAGTCCTGTGAATATGCACTGCTGCCGTGTTGATTGCGACCTCGACAGGAGGGTTGAGCTTTCGCAGCGTAATTGTTATCGCATCAATTTTGGAATCTGATTCAAAAAGTTGATCCACAATCCTTTGGGCCATTTTTTCAATGAGAAAAAAACGCTCGTGCTCGACGATAACAGCAATGGCTTCGCATAAGGGCCCGTAGTCAACGGCATCGTTCAGATCGTCCGTTTGACCTGCACGCGTTTGATCGGCTTCAAGATCAAGATCTATTTCAAATTCCTGCCGATTTTCTTGTTCTTCGGGAAGTGTCCCGCAGTAGGCCATCACTCGAATACCGCGTAGTTGAACAAGATCCGCCATGCATTGACTTTAATAGCAGAGTGCTATCCGGCAAGAAATTTCCTGGCTACAAGTTTGCGGATTGCTCCCATGAGTGCAGGATCGGTGATTGAGCTCAATGCGCCAGGAGAAAACCACGCAACTTTCTGTGATTCATCAGAAGGAGGACGAAGGGACATGTCGCTTGCATGACCAATAAAGCGTACGTCATAGTGAACATGACTAGCAGGTGTGTCGTGAACATCGACGTGGAACACTACTGGTTCAAAGATTGCCTCGACGCCTGTCTCTTCACGAGTCTCCCGTGCGCCAGCTTCAAGGGGTGTTTCGGAATTATCGAGATGTCCGCCGGGCTGAAGCCATAGTGGAATCTTTTTGTGAAAATGTAAAAGTAAACCCGCGTCGGAAAGAACGAATGCTGAGCCTGTGATGTGATGTTCGTTGAGATGACGATAGAACACGTCGTCCTCGCAAGAGTTCAAGAGAAGTTTTCGAATCAACTCCAACGATTTCTGTTCCCTCTCGTCGAACGGTTCGTAATCTTCGAGCT
>CALMUU010000051.1 GCA_937872965.1 uncultured Actinomycetes bacterium | reverse complement strand
ATCGGTGCAATTTCAGCAACTTGTTGGGTTTTCCATTCCCTGTAACGTGCATTAGCTTCGCCGCTAAGTTCTCGCCAATCTTTGTATTTGTCTAATGCAATGACACCTTCATCTGTAATTGTCCACTGGCCTCGCTTAGGAAATGCTTTTTTAAACCAACCAGCTTTATCGAAATCAATAAGCGAAAATTTCATGATTGTTACCCATTTAGGGTCGGTGTGCCCGTCGTATTTATTGGAGTATTCATCAATGCTATCGATTTGGTTAATTACATTTTTTTCAAGGTGACTAATGATTTCCGAAAGTGGGACCGAAGGGCCGTTTTCAGCGCAATATTTGAGAGTGTGGTAACTCAGGAAATTTCCTATGTCGTAAGTTTTCATTGTCATGGATTGTCTCCCTATTATTTCGATGCAGTTGCCATATTGCCAGCGCTGTCAAGAGCAAATTGTCGTACCTAAATGGTAGTCTATGGGAGTAAATCTTCCCCGGGGGCTAAAAGTGACAAAAATCGATGGTACTGCAGATATTGATGTTAAGGAAACTGCACGAAAAAAACCAAAACCTGAAACCCCCTTCGAACAACAGCTCTTCAAAGCTGCCGACAAGCTCCGTAAGAACATTGACGCAGCAGAATATAAACACGTTGTATTAGGTCTGATCTTCCTCAAATATATCTCGGACTCATTCCAAGTTGTCTATGACGAACTCATGACTCCAGAAATGCAGGAAGAATTTGACCATCCAGAAGAAGACCGAGATCAATACACTCTGAAAAATACTTTCTGGGTCCCACCTCAAGCGCGCTATTCACACATCTTTGCAGAATCAAAGAAACCAGAAATTGGTAAAACTCTCGATGACGCAATGGACCTCATCGAAGCAGAGAATCCAACCCTCAAAGGTATTCTTCCAAAAGTTTATGCACGCCAAAACTTAGATAAAGCAGCGCTCGGTGGCCTTATCGACCTCATCGGCAACATCGCCGTCGGAACAGAAGCAGCAAAATCAAAAGATATACTTGGTCGTGTTTACGAATACTTTCTCGGCGAGTTCGCAGCAGCCGAAGGTAAAAAGGGTGGCCAGTTCTACACCCCCCGAAGCATCGTCAAACTCATGACAGAAATGGTAGAACCATACAAAGGTCGCATCTACGACCCATGTTGTGGTTCGGGCGGAATGTTCATCATGAGTGAAAAGTTCGTGGAAAGCCATCAAGGTAAAGTCCAAGACATCTCCATCTACGGTCAAGAATCCAACCACACCACCCACCGGCTGTGTCGCATGAACCTCGCCATCCGCGGAATCGACGGAAGCCAGATCAAATGGAACAACGAAGGTTCGTTCCTCAACGACGAACTTCCCGACCTGCGGGCCGATTTTATCCTCGCCAATCCTCCTTTCAACCAAAAGGAATGGGGAGCAGAGGTCCTCACCGACGACCCTCGCTTTACATTGGGTATGCCACCAAAAAACAGTGCCAACTATGCGTGGATGCAACACATGATTTACCATCTCGCACCAAAGGGTACACTCGCGCTTGTGCTCGCGAACGGTTCGCTGTCTTCTAATAGTGGTGGAGAGGGAGACATTCGCCGCAAGCTTGTCGAAGCGGGAATGGTGGACTGTATTGTTGCGCTTCCTAAACAGCTTTTTTATAACACGGGTATTCCTGCATGTTTGTGGTTTATTTCGAAGTCGTCGCCTAGACCAAAAGAGACTCTATTTATAGATGCTTCTGAGCTTGGTTTCATGATTGACCGTACACACCGTGATTTTGCCGACGATGACCTTAAAAAGATTTCTGATACTTACCACGCATGGAAAAAAGAAGATGAGAGTTATGAGGACGAAAAAGGTTTCTGTAAATCCGCAGAACTGCAAGAGATTGAAAAACATGGTTTCGTTCTAACTCCAGGTCGGTATGTTGGTATACCTGATGAAGAAGATGACGGCGTTCCGTTCGAAGAAAAGATCGGAGCGCTAGCAAATGAACTGTCCGAGCAAATGAAGAAAGAAGCAGAGCTTAATCAGGAGATAAAAAAGCAACTCGCCAAAATCGGAGTCGTGATTGAATGACTTCCGACGTGCTCGACCAACTCGAAGATTCCCTTAGCTCGCCATCGCCTGGTAATGAAGTTTCTGATGAGTTGATAGCGATCCTTCGAAGCGACTCCAATGGAAAGAAGGATTGGGGGCGAGTCAAGCTATCGGACGTGGCAGAAGTCGTAGGTCGTGGGGTAACGCCAAGATATACAGAAGATGAAGGGTTGTTGGTTGTTAACCAGAGATGTATTCGGGACGGCAGAATTGTTTTTCATAACGCCAGACGACATGATGTCGAATCTAAATCTGTTAGTGCACATAAGTATCTAAAGCTGAATGACATTATTGTTAATTCGACTGGTGTAGGTACATTGGGAAGGACTGCATTTGTAGATTCGATGATTGAACCGATGACTGTTGACACCCACGTAACTATTGTTCGTCCTAGCTCTGACATAGACCCGAGATGGCTTAAATTCATGGTTTCTTGCTCTGAAAATATTATTGAAGATATGGCTGAAGGTTCAACAGGACAAACAGAATTAAAGAGAGAAAAAATCAGCGCGCTTGAGTTTGATCTCCCTCCACTCCACATCCAAAAACAAATCGCCGATCTCCTCTCCGTCTTCGACGAAAAAATCGAACTCCTCCGCGCCCAAAACAAAACCCTCGAATCAATCGCATTGAATGTATTCAATAACATGTTTTTTGGCAATGCGAAATTTGCAAAACAAAGACTTGGTGAATTGGTTGATGTGAAGCGAGGTGGCTCACCTAGACCGATACAGGATTATTTATCAGAAGAAGGTTTTAGATGGCTCAAAATATCTGACGCTTCTGCAACAGCATCACCATTTATCTTTAACATTAAACAACATATAATAAAAGAAGGGCTAAGCAAAACAACTTACCTTTCAGATGGAACATTGGTGCTCTCAAATAGTGCACCCCCTGGCATTCCAAAAATTCTCGCAATTGATACTTGTATTCATGATGGGTGGCTGCATTTTCCCAAATCCGCGTTTTCCAATGAATTTCTTTACTTGCTATTCATTCGGATACGACCTGAGTTAATCCAACAAGGAAGTGGAAGTGTTTTTACAAATTTAAAGACAGACATATTGAAAGGCTATCGAGCACCATTACCTGATGGTGAAACGTTGAAAAAGTTCAATTTGGCTGTACAACCAATATTCATAAAGATGTTTGAAAATAATTTGGGTATGCAGAACTGCGATAAAACAATGTCTAGTTTTATGGGCAAAATTCTTAGTTAGGAAAGGGTTGTCGTGGTCGAGACTAGAAAAAATGTAGTTCGAATAGTTCTTGCCGAGAAAAAAATACAATTAAATGATCTCAAAAAGCGAACAAAAGCATTTGATGCACACCCAAATTTATTGGCGGTGCGGAATATGCTTAGAGAGAAGGTGTTTTTATCGCATAGTCATAAAGACAAAGATTTAGTAAAGGGGTTAATCGAACTTTTCGATGAACTTGGGGCAGATCTGTATATCGACTGGAACGACCCGTCGATGCCTCCAGTTCCAGATAGCGAGACTGCTGAAAACATAGTGAAAAGGATATCTGAAAGAAAGAAACTCTTATTTTTGGCGACTCCTAATTCCGTTGATTCGCGTTGGTGTCCATGGGAGATCGGAGTTGCTCAGGGCTTTTCTAAAGAGATTTTAATTATTTCAACCGTCGACGATGATGGCGACACAATTGGTCCTGAGTATTTAGATCTATATGAACGAATTGTCATCAATAGGGCTGGAAACCTAGAGCGACGGAGTCCAGGTTCCACAGAAGGAGAGGAAATATGAAGTTTGAAATTAATTCTTTAGACTTCGAAGAGAGACGATTAGAACAAGAAGCTCTCCATAAAGAGCTCGATCTTATTCAACGTTGCATCACACGAATGTCGCACAACGCATTTTTATTTAAAGGTTGGTTTATCACGCTCGCATCAGGTTTGACCGCCTTTTCTATATCTAGCAATCCACCTCTTTGGGTTACGGGGTTGGGATTCACCATTTTGTCAATTACGATTTGGTTAACCGATGCTTTCTTTTTATGGACCGAAAAACGCTACAGAAAAATCTATATTTGGGTACTTGCGAAAAGGCGTGAAGGAGATTTTACACTTCAGTACGATTTGAATCCGACACGGTTTAACAAAGAGAAATTAAAAGCCGCGTCGTTTTTTTCGTGGCCATCGATGTTTTTGTATATGCCTGTATTTGTGGTTGGATTAGGTCTTCTTGCCTATGGGGTTGCGGAAGGTTTTAATTGTGGCTAGAAAAGTTTTTTATAGTTTTCATTACGATAAAGATGTTCACAGGGTTCAGCAAGTACTCAACATGGGTGTTATACAAGATGCTCCACCCTTAGATCATTCAGAGTGGGAAAAACTACAAAAGGTAGGAGAGGGCGCAATTAAGAAGTGGATTAACGAACAAATGAGTACAGTAGATTGTTTAGTGGTACTTATTGGCGAAGAAACAGCTAAACGCCCTTGGGTTAGATATGAAATAAATCATGCCTGGACTTCCGGAAAAGCAATCATTGGAATACACATACATAGTTTAAAAAACCTTGCTGGGCAAATAGGCAATAAAGGTTCAAACCCATTCAGCGGTTATACAGTCAAAATAAACGGTGTTTCGGTTTCGATGGTTTCCGTTATTCAGGTCTACGATCCGCCAGAGGCTTACGCGTACAATGCCATTTACAATGGCATATCGGGTTTGGTCAACACTGCAATAAACACGAAAAAGAATTAATAATGAATGAACTAACTTTTGAATCCGAAGCAGTTATTGAGGCTCTCAAGGAGCTTGGTTGGAAATATAAAGATCACGAAGCGATCGAAGAAGAGCGCGGGTTTGATCCGAAGAATGTTATCTGCACTGAAGAACTCGAAGCCGCAGTTGCAAAAATTAATCCTGATATTAAAATCGAATCCCAACGAGAAGCAATTGATGCAATCTTAAAACTTTACGAAGAAGACATCGTTATCGCTAACGAACGGTTTCATTCCTACATAGTTGAAGGTTATTCCGTTGAAGTTCGTGTTGGTGATGATGAGCGTGGTCGATATGTGCAATTTATCGATTGGGAAAACCCAGAGAAAAACGAATTCGTTGTTACCAACCAATTTACAGTCGCGGATCGAAAAGTTAAACGTCCTGATGTTGTGTTGCTTGTTAATGGTTTGCCCCTGGTTTTGTTTGAACTAAAAAATCCTGTTGCAGTAAATACAAGTATTGATGATGCTTATATGCAAATAGGCAACTACAAGAAAGCAATACCGCAACTATTTTTCTACAACGCTATCTGCATTATTTCTGACGGTTTCAGTGCGCGTGCAGGAACAATAACTTCAGACTTCTCGCGCTACCTTGCGTGGAAGTCTGCGCTTGGCGAAAAGCGGATAGTTCTGTACCTGAATACGAAACTTTGATTGACGGAATGCTTCGACCGAAAATACTGTTAGATCTTATTCGATCGTTCACTGTATTTGAAAAGACCTCTGTAAAAGACGAAGCAACAGGTTTACAGAAAATAAAAACTGTCAAAAAAGTTGCTGCATATCACCAATATTTTGCAGTCAAAAAAGCACTCGAGAATACTATTGAAGCAACCTCAGAACACGGCGATCGCAAGATTGGTGTTGTGTGGCATACTCAGGGTTCTGGCAAATCGTTATCGATGGTTTTCTATGCCGGAAAACTCGTACAAAATCTTGATAACCCAACAATCGTTATAGTTACTGACCGCAATGATCTCGATACCCAACTTTTTGGTACTTTTGCAGACTGCAAACAGTTACTACGACAAGAACCTCAACAAGCGGATGGACGAGAACAGCTAAAAGAATTGCTCAATGTTGCCGGTGGCGGGATTATTTTCACAACATTGCAGAAATTCTCGCCCAACGAAGGCGAAGAAGCACACGACTTATTAAGCGGCCGCAAAAACGTGATCGTAATAGCTGACGAAGCGCACCGAAGCCATTACGGATTCAAAGGAAAAATTAAACACACGGAAGAAGGTTCATATACCGCATACGGTTTTGCAAAATACCTTCGTGATGCACTACCTAACGCAAGTTTTATTGGATTTACCGGAACGCCAGTAGAAAAAGAAGATGTAAATACACCTGCAGTGTTCGGTGGCTATATAGATGTATACGATATTAAACAAGCCGTCGAAGATGGAGCGACCGTGCCCATCTATTTTACTTCTCGTTTAGCGAAGGTACATCTTGCCGAAAGTGAAAAAGATTCTATCGATGCGGATGTTGACGAGATTCTCCAGGGTCACGAAGAAGAAATGTCCGAGCGAACTAAATCGAAATGGGCCCAACTCGAAAAAATTGTAGGAAACCCTGAACGACTCAAACGAATATCGCAAGATATTGTCGATCATTTCGAAGAACGTACACTCGCATTCGAGGGTAAAGGAATGATCGTGGCGATGAGCCGCCGCATTGCTGTTGATCTTTATGATGCGATTACAGAAATTCGACCCGAATGGCACGATGAAGATATTGATCGTGGAGCGATCAAAGTCATTATGACGGCATCGAGTTCAGATCCCGAAAGCTGGCAAATCCACGACTACAACAAGAAAGATCAAGATCGACTCGCCAAACGACTTCGCGACCCGGATGATCCTTTGCGGCTTGTGATTGTGCGTGACATGTGGCTCACAGGCTTTGATGCACCTGTTCTTCACACAATGTATATAGACAAACCAATGCATGGACATAACCTCATGCAGGCCATTGCGCGTGTGAACCGAGTATTCAAGAACAAGCCGGGTGGTTTGATTGTTGACTACATAGGAATAGCAAGTGATCTCAAAAAAGCACTCGAAACCTATACCGATGGGGGAGGCCGTGGCGAGCTTCAACATGACCAGCATGAAGCCGTGGTCGTGTTGCATGAGAAGCTTGCAGTGTGTCGAGGGATCATTCCAGGTTTCTCTGTTGATGATTATTTGAAAGCTGATGCCCGAGACAAGCTGCGATTAATCAGAAGTGCGCTTGATATTGCAATGTCTCAAAAAGATGGAATGTCAAGGTTGATACGAGAAGTAATTGCACTGGGGAAAGCGTATGCGTTGTCGGCACCTTTGCCAGAAGCGCTCGAACATAAAGAAGAAGTTGCTTTCTTTGAGGCCGTGAAAGCTTGTGCGGTTAAGTTTCAGCCTGCAGGTGCGTTGAGCTCAGGGGAAGTTGAAACTGCAATCAAGCAGTTATTGGACAAAGCCGTGGTGAGCGAAGACGTGATCGATATTTTCGATGCTGCTGGAATCAAGAAACCAGATGTTTCTATCTTGAGTGAAGAGTTTTTGGCTGAGGTTCGTGGACTCAAGCACAAGAATGTCGCAGTTGAAATGCTCAAGAAGTTACTTAATGACGAGATCAAAGTTCGACGACATACGAATATTATTCAGTCGCGTAAATATTCTGAGATGCTTGAAGCAGCGGTAAAGCGCTATTTGAACAACATGATCACTTCTGTTGAAGTGCTCGAAGAACTAATTGCGATCGGTAAACAGCTTCACGAGGATGATGTAATTACTGAAGCAGAAGGCTTAAGTCAGCATGAGCGAGCTTTCTACGATGCTCTGGCTCAGCATGCAACCGCGATTGAAGCACTTGGAGACGACACGTTACGAGAATTGGCTCGCCAACTTGTCGAGAAAATTCGTAAAACTGCGAATATCGATTGGCGCATTCGTGAACAGGTGCGAGCCCAGCTTCGTGTAGAGGTAAAACGACTGCTTAAGAAGTATGGTTACCCACCCGACTTTCAACAATCTGCCGTTGATGCAGTGATCTCTCAAGCCGAACTCTTCGCCGACGAGGAAATTGCATGATTCCTTTTATCCGAAGACACCGTTGGTGGTTTATAGGTGTAGCTATCTATTTAATAAGTGGTTTTACTATTTCAAAGTTTGATTTTTCGTGGGGTTTTTCGGTTAAGAGGACTGGAACTTTCGGAGAATGGTCTGCAGCTTTAGGCGCCACTGCAGTGATTGCCTATATGCAATATTCTTACGAAAGAGAAAAAACTGCAAAAAAAGACGAGGAGAAAAACAACTATAAGCTAGTACTTAATGATTTATTGGTGGAAGTGGTACAGAATCAAAAAAAATTAAATCCTGATGGCATATATGACACTCTCAGGATTCCCATGAGATCTGCGACGGAAGGCTTAACGAGTGTGCATAGAATTTCTCATCATTTAGGCGAGAGTGTTCTTAACCTCATTCATGCTGTGTTGCATGATATGCATTTCCGCAATGCGATTATTGACCAAATGCCAAGTTACGGGACGACAGTTCCTCTGAGAGACGTTGATGAATATGTAAAGCGATCGTTAAATGTTTTGCGTCAGGTTTTAGAAACGTTGGTCGACCAAAAGGTGGGCGCGCATGCTTTGGCGCAAGAAGAATTAGATAATCGTGAATTGCAACATGAAGAATACCTCCAAAAATCTGATAGTTAGGACGAGTAAAGGAAACCTGGACATCTAAAGAAACTTCTTAGCGATCGGAGTAATTAAGGCTAAGCCTTTGATCGGATATTTATAGGATAGCTAACCCCACCGAAACCTCCCACAGCCTCTCCGCTAATTCCTCATCAATAGCAAAAGGGAGAATGCCTGTCATGTCGTTGAGTCGTTTGTCTGTGAGTGTTGCTTGGTTGGATTCTTCGCTGCGCTCTGAATGACGCGGAGAACACTCTGAATGACGGCTCAATAGCGTCTGGTG
>CALMUU010000050.1 GCA_937872965.1 uncultured Actinomycetes bacterium | reverse complement strand
ACTACAAACAACAAGAAAACCAAGAAACCGGCACCGATTAACTTGACATCTACAAGGATGACTGGCGTGAAGACTACGGAAGACATTGAAGAGATCCTTCGCCACACAGTCATTCCGAGCCTGCGAGGAATCTCCGCGCAGCGGAAAATCTCGTACACCGCTTCGCGGAGATCCTTCGCTACGCTCAGGATGACTGGCGTGAAGACTACGGAAAACATTTAAGAGATCCTTCGCTACGCTCAGGATGACAGGTCTGCGCTCAGGATGACGGTTGATCACTTTGCGGATCGACGTTTAAACATCCAGGTGGTTACCGGTATTGAAACAACAATAATTGCAATACACCAGATGATAGACATTTGTAACGAGTCACCCAAAGGAGTTTCTGGATGGTGCAGCGTTGCATGACGAACGTAATTCATCACGTGAGTGAGCGGCTGATTTTCCGCAAAAGCTCGCAAACCTGAAGGCATCGAGTTTGTCGGAACAAAGGCGCTGGAAATAAATGTGAGAGGAAAAATGAGTACGAATCCAATCCACTGAGCTGCTTCAAGACTTTTAACCATCAATCCAAGGATTGCCGAGAGTGAAGAGATTGCAAGTGTGAATAAAAGTGCGATAGCAATAATCGCTACCCAGTCCATCAAACTGCTACTAGGCCGGAAACCAATCGCGAAAGCAACAACAAAAATAATTACTCCGGAAATGATATTGCGAAACATGTCGGAAATGATGTGACCCACCACGAGGGCGCTATTACTCATAGGAAGCGATCGAAATCGATCGACGATTCCTTCCTTCAGGTCGACTGCCAAGTTAATCGTTGTATAGTTGGCTCCGAAAGCGAGCGTTTGAATGAATACGCCGGCGAATACATAATTTGCGTAGGTGAGGCCTTCGGGCAGTTTGATCGCTCCGCCCAAAACATATCGGTTGAGCAACGTAAACATTATGGGAAACATGATCAAGCCCATAACTTGATCGAGACTTCGAATGATATGAAGCACAGAACGCTTTGCCATGAGCCATGTGTCACTCACAAACCAATACAGACTAAATCCAGTTTCTACTTCAGTTGGGGTATCGACTGCAGTCGTCATTATTTCTTCCCTTTCGATTTCTTCGTCGACTCTTCGACATCTTCGTCTTCGGTGGCTTCGTGCCCAGTGAGCGCTAAAAACACATCGTCGAGCGTGGGTCGCCGCAATGCAACTGTTTCTACATTGATATTCGCTGTCTGCAAGGTGCTCAGAACCAATTGAAGTTTCTTCACACTCTCTTTTGCAGCAATGCTTATCGTGCGATTTTCGCTATTCGACGTGACGCTCTCACTTTCCAGAGCTTTGAGCGCATTATCGAAATCATCATTATCGGAAAGAACAATATCGAGACGGTCATCACCAACCTGACTCTTCAAATGATCTGCTGTACCTTCAGCAATAACCACACCGTGATCAATCACGATGATGTGATCGGCAAGAAAATCCGCTTCATCCATGTATTGCGTCGTGAGAAGAATGCTTGTTCCCTTTTCTGCCAAGTTTTTAATGAGTGACCACATCGCGAGACGACTTCGAGGGTCGAGCCCCGTTGTTGGTTCATCAAGAAAAATGACGGGAGGGGAAGCAATCAAACTCATAGCAAGGTCGATACGTCTCTTCATGCCTCCCGAATACGACT
>CALMUU010000049.1 GCA_937872965.1 uncultured Actinomycetes bacterium | reverse complement strand
GCTTTGAAAAATGCATGGGTAAAGAGGTGGAAGATCGCAGCAGTCCATGCTCCCGCACCTAGACCCATAACCATATATCCCAGTTGCGAAATTGTTGAATAGGCGAGCACTTTTTTAATGTCGTCTTGAACAAAGGCGAGTGCTGCACCGACGAGAATAGTAACTCCACCAATAAGAACCATTGGGTTCAGTGCAGTTTCACCAATATTGAATCCTTCCCAGAAAACTGGGTACACGCGCGCGCCGAGATAAACGCCAGCAACAACCATGGTTGCGGCATGAATCAATGCCGATACAGGTGTTGGACCGGCCATTGCATCAGGCAACCATGTGTGAAGAGGAAATTGTCCTGACTTACCAATGATACCGAGCAACAATGCCAGAGCAGTCATGAAAAGTAAAGTGTGTCCAACTGCTCCCGACAAGGCCGCGTTGTTCACATCTAAAATCGAGAAAGATCCAGTACCCGTTGCTTGCTGGACAATAAAGAATGTCATGATGACACCTGTCAACAAACCGATATCACCAACGCGCGTTGTAAAGAATGCTTTCAGCGCAGCATTCGAATTGGCTTTGTCTTCCCACCAGTGGCCGATCAGCATAAAAGAACACAGACCCACAAGTTCCCAACCAACAAGCAACTGTAAAGTGTTATTAGCGAGAACCAACAGCATCATCGACGACGTAAAGAGAGATAGTGCAGCAAAATAATGAGTGTAACGAATGTCTCCGCGAAGATACTCGGTGGAATAAACATGGACAAGAGTTGAAACAATGGCGACAACAACAACCATCATGACGGCAAGTCCGTCGACATGCGTACCCACACCTAGCTGCAGAGAACCATTACGCCACCACGTGTAGGTCTGACCAAAAACATGACCTTCAAGGCTGTCCGCTCGTGTAATCCATTGGTATGCCAAGACGGCAGCCATCACAACAACGGAGGCCATGGATGCAAGGCCGATTTCGTGACCTTTTTTAGGAAGACGCTTACCAAAGAAAAGAATAAGGAAATATGAGATCGCAGGAATAACAAAAATCAACCAAGCATGAGTCAACATCCATGGCCCGTGTTCGGTAATCTGCGTGATTTTTTCGCCGACAGCATGGTGTTCTTCAACCTCGTGGCCGACTTCTTCGGCTAAACGCGCAAGTGAGGAGAGGGATTGTACAGCGAACATCGACACTATCCTTTGAGCTGATCGAGCTTGTCGATGTTAGGCGATTTGAGGTTACGTGTAATGAGGAGAACTATTCCGAGTCCCACACCGATTTCGGCTGCAGCGATCGAAATGACAAAGAGAGCAAAAGCATTACCCAATGGCGACTGTGTATATTGAGAGAAGGCGACCAAATTAATGTTGACGGCGTTGAGCATGAGTTCGACACTCATGAGAACAAGTATTCCGTTTTTACGAGCAATGACACCGTATATTCCTGCACTGAAAAGAAATGCGGCCACAATGAGGTAATAGCTGAGTTGCATATCAGTCCTTTCTCGCCATGACGACAGCACCAATGAGAGCTGCAAGAAGAAGTACACCGACTACTTCAAAAGGGAAAATGTAATCGTAAAGAACAGTCTTGCTGAGTGCGGACATCTGACCATTCGCAAGTGTTGCACTCGCCTCAGAGCCACCGATAGCAATTTTGGTTTTGCTGGTGAATGCATCAACGATCAAAGCAGTCAGTAAAGCGAACATGCCGAGACTGACAATGTATGCAGGAATACGTGAATCGTTATCAAGATCATCGTTCTTACCCATGGGCGCGCGCGTCAACATGATTCCAAAAAGTAAAAGAACGGTAACTGCTCCGATATAAATAAGTACCTGAACCCATGCGAGAAATTCAGCGGCAATGAGAAGAAACAAACCTGCTGTTGCTGCCAATACCGCTACAAGATGTAATGCGGCATGAACTACGTTTGTTGTTCGCACGACACCAATTGCTCCTGCACACGCTACTGCTGCGAGTAAAAAGAAAACAATGTTTTGAATAACCATGTTCCCTACTTCTTTACCTTGGGAGGCAAAGCTCCCGATTCAAGTGGCTCGGGTTCTGGAACGGTTTCCATCCACTCACCTAATTTGTCTTTATCGTGCAATAGATTTGCGATACGGAATTCAGAGTACTCAAATTCAGGTGACCAAAATAATGCATCGAAGGGACACACTTCGACACAGATTCCACAATACATACACAAGCCGTAATCAATGTCGAATCGATCGAGGATATTAACGTTGCGTTCTTTTCCGCCTTCACGACGAGGAGGTGCTTTGGTTTTATGACCTTCAATGTAAATACACCAGTCAGGGCACTGACGTGAGCACAACATACATGACGTACAGTTTTCTTCTTTGAGAGCAATGACTCCGCGAGCGCGAGGTGCGACTTCTTCTTTTTCGTGAGGATATTGAACCGTGACAGTAGGTTGCATCATGGTACGGAAGGTCACAGTAAGACCTTTGATGATTCCGGGGATCCATTTTTTTCGTCGAACCGCAGGCAAAGCCCGTCGGTTCTCGCGGTCGCTCCCCTGATCGCTCCCTGTGATTATCTTTGCCACAACAACCCCTTAGTTCCACACCTGAAATGCTGCCGTCACGAGAATGTTAACGACAGACAACGGGATGAGATATTTCCACGCAAGTTTTTGAAGTTGATCTTCACGGAATCGAGGATAGGTAAAGCGTGCCCAGAACATCAAGAAAGCAATAAACATCACTTTGGCAAATAACACGACAGGTCCAAGGAATCGCATGTAATCCGCGTTCATGTCTACGCCAGGGATCGTCCAGCCACCGAGGAAAAGGGTTGCAGAGATTGCTGCGAAAGCAAATGCAGTACCGAATTCTCCCATGAAGAAAAACAGGAAGCGAAAGCCGGTGTATTCCACCATGTATCCCGATACCAATTCGGATTCAGCAACAGGCATGTCGAAAGGTGGCTGAGTAAGTTCTGCTTGACTCGCAATCATGAACAAAGCGAATCCGACAAACTGCGTCAAGATGAAAGGAAAACCAATCGCATCCCATCCAAAGATAGAGCCTTCATGCTGTGCCGTTACTATTCCTTGTAATGACGTTGTCTGCGCTTGCATCACAACACCAACAACAGCGAGCAAAAGAGGAAGTTCGTATGCAATGAGCTGAGCAGCTGCGCGCAATGCTCCCAGAAGTGCGAACTTAGACGAACTTGCCCAGCCTGCCATCAGCACGCCAATAACACTGAGTGAGGAAACAGCGAGTGCGTAAAAAACGCCGACATTCAAATCGCGCACGTAGAGTTCCGGACCTACAGGAATTACAACGTACACAAGGAACGTCGACATTAAAACGACAATAGGGGCAAGAGCAAAAACTCTTTTGTCTGCATCGGCAGGCATGATGTCTTCTTTTTGCAAGAACTTCATCCCGTCACCAACAAGCTGGAACCAACCATGGAATCCACCAGGATCCATTGGCCCAAGTCGACTTTGCATATGGCTCATCATCTTGAGAAGAAATACATATCCGAGGATAAGAGCACCGGCAGGAATTGTTCCCAGCACAACTGCTGTTTTAATCGCAGTGGTTGTTCCCCATCCGATATCTACTGCAAAAGTTAAGCCACTCATCGGTCAATGTCTCCCAGAATGAAATATAAACTTGCGAGGATAGTCACGATGTCAGGAACATAAACGCCTTGCAGCAACCATGGACAAATAGATACATTTGAAAAACTAGCGCTACGAATTTTTGTGCGGAACGGTCCGGTTGAACCCTTCGAATAGGTGTAGTAACCCATTTGACCGAGTGGGTTTTCTGTCTCTACCCAAATTTCGCCTTCGGGAACCTTAATAATGAGTGGAACTTTTGCCATCACGGGGCCAGAAGGAAGTTTGTCGAGAAGTTGACGCACCATTTGAATTGATTCACGCGTTTCTTGCAGACGAACCCAATATCGTGCGAATGAATCGCCATCGGGGTGAGTCCATACTTTGAAATCGATGTCCTTATATGAAAGGTACTCTGCACCATCGCGACGCAAGTCCCAGTCGACGCCACTTGCTCGAATGTTGGAGCCGGAAACACCGTAGGCCAGGCCCATTTCAGGCGTAATAATTCCTACACCGCGCGTACGTGCTTCAAAAATTTCGTTGCCGGCAACAAGTCGATCGAAGTCATCACAGGACTTTGCACAAATATCGAGAACACGTTTGCATTCGCCCGTCCATCCCCACGGAAGATCATCCTTGAGCCCACCAATGCGATTGAAGTTAGGGTGGAAACGTCCACCGGTTGCTGATTCGATCAAGTTCAATACGTATTCACGGTCGCGGAAACCATAGAACGCTGGAGTGATCGCACCGACTTGCAATCCCATTTCACCAAGGAACAAAAGGAAAGTCGAGATACGAGAAAGTTCGGTCAAGATTGTTCGAATGTATTGCGCACGATCAGGAGCCTGAACACCCATCAGTTGTTCTGCACCATGCACGAAAGGAACTTCGTTTGCAAAACTACTGAGCCAGTCGATGCGGTTAATCAGTGTTGTAATTTGTGGATATGTTCGGTACTCCGTGAGTTTTTCGTAACCGCGGTGCATGTAGCCAATAACAGGGTCGGCACTCAGCACACGCTCACCGTCGAGACGAACAACAAGACGAAGAGTTCCGTGGGTCGCAGGGTGCTGCGGACCCATATTCAAAATCATGTCGCCATCATCAAGCTCAACATTCATTTGTGCTTGTGCAAGCTGACCCATCACGCGGGGATCTATATCAATCATGGGAGTATCCGTCATTACTCATCTCCCCCTTCATCAGCTGAATCGTCTCCGGGCATAGGTTCAACATCCACGAGACCTGGCCATGGTTTAATCACACGTGCAAGGAGAGGAAAATCTTTGCGAAGAGGGAACCCTTCAAATTCTCCCGGCAAGTACAGGTGACGAATTTCTGGGTGGCCAATAAAATCGATCCCATACATTTCCCAACATTCGCGTTCATGCCAATCTGCGCCGGGGTAGATGGCCGTCCAACTTGCAACCGACATTACATTCTCATCGACATCAACTTTGATCGTGAGACCGAGATGTTTTGTTGTGGATTGCACATGTGCAAAGACTTGGAAGCGTGAATCGGAACCAGCAACACCAAATGTCATTTCACGAGGTTGTGCGGGTTGACTTGGATCGCCTTCGCCTTCCGCTCCTTCGATGGGCATCGGCATCCAATCGATTCCTGCAATGAAGGAGAGGTAATCACATCCCAATTTTTCGCGAGCAATCTTTGCGGCCTTCTTGTACCCTGCAGGTGTTACACGAACTACGAAGTCGCCAAAGTTGTGATCGGATTCGATGACTTCTTTACCCAAAGCTTTGAGAACCATCTTCTCCCACTTAGCGAGTTCAGGGGAGACGTCAGATGATGCTGATGTTTCAGAGGGAACATCTGCAGCGAGTGTCGAGACCTTAGGCTCGACACGTCCCGAAGGGCGCGAAGCCGAGACCGAGGAAGCGTCAGCATCATCTGACCCCACGGAAGGAGTAACTTCATCAGACATTTGCTACGTCCTGTGAAGCTTTTGTAGAAAGTTCGACGGGAACATCAGGATTAGTAAAGGAAATCGAAGAGTTGGATGTGGCTACAGGATATGTTGGTTGGCCGAGCGTTGGTGTTCCTTCAAAGCGCATCTTTAGTTCGTCGTTACCAATGCCTTCATTTTGGATGCGTTCTTGCAACAGTGTTACCGCTTGGATGAGCGCCTCAGGACGAGGAGGACAACCGGGAATATAAATGTCAACAGGAATAATTTGATCGACACCTTTTGTCACCGAGTACGAATCCCAATACGGCCCACCACAGTTCGCACAGCTTCCCATCGAGATCACATACTTAGGGTCAGGCATTTGTTCGTAGAGACGCTTGATAGCAGGAACCATTTTGTCGGTTACGGTTCCTGAAATAACAACAAGGTCAGCTTGACGAGGAGAAGCAGGAAAAGGAATCACTCCAATACGCATCATGTCGTAGCGAGGAGATGCGAGCGCTGCACCCATTTCAATAGCGCAACATGCGAGTCCCCATTGAAACATCCACAAAGAATATTTTCGCGAATAGTTCAACAACCAAGTAAGAGGTTTGACTTGTTTCTTTTGAAGAAAACCGTTGACGGCTAAGCCCATTGCAAAAGTCCTTTGCGCCAGTCATATGCCAAACCGATAAGGAGAACGATGAGGAAAATGCTCATGGCCCAAAAACCATATGCGCCGAGACCATTAACGTTGATAGCCCACGGAAAAACAAACACTGCTTCCACGTCGAAAATAACAAAGAGTAACGCGAAAATGTAATAGCGAATATGACTCTGACCGAAACCACCAATGGGGTCAGACCCAGATTCGTAAACAATATACTTTTCAGGTTGGGGTCGCACAGGGCGAAGGAGCCGACCAACGGCGAGAATTCCCACGCACATTGCAACTGCCGCTGCGATAAAGATAAAAACTGCGAGATAATTACGGTAGTACTCGGTCATCGGCGGAGTACCGCTCGATTCACGTATGTGATCGGCCTGAATGAGAAAAGATGTCGCAAAAGTGTACATATCCAGGTGAAAGTATATGCGCTCGGATTCAATGAAGGCGGGTTCGGAGGGTGGATTATTAATTCTCTCTCCAGATCTTCGATAAGTCGTTCGAATGAAGAATCCACCCTCCCCCTACATCATCAAATCCTCACTTTGTCGGGTTCGTCCTTTGATTCTCAAAGCACGAACTTTTTCTCTCCGGTGCAACGCAAAGTCGTGCAAACGGAACCTCGACCCTGACCTCCAATTAAGGAAGGCTTGATTAATTCACCTTCACACAACACCGCC